>JADHWH010000076.1 GCA_016783555.1 Candidatus Omnitrophota bacterium
CGCAAGGTTTCCTACGGCCAGCTGATACACCCGGATGACAGAGCTGCGTTGCAACAAGAGATAGGCGCCGCCATTAAAGAGAAAAAGCCATTCAAATTCATATATCGCATAAAGACGGCAACGGGAAAAAAGAAATGGGTTTGGGAGCAGGGGCGGTCGATATTCTCTTTTTATGACAAGACGCTTATTATAGAGGGCTTCATAACCGACATAACGGACCGCAAGCACATAGAAGAAGAACTAAAGGCGGCCTTTGATGAACTTAAGATTACACAGGACCAGCTTATCCAGTCGGAGAAATTCAGCGCTATAGGAAGGCTGGCAAGCGGTGTCGCGCACGAAGTTAAAAACCCGTTGGCGGTAATACTCCAGGGCATAGAATACCTTCAGAATAAACTAGTCACCGACGACGAGACCGTAACTACCGCCCTCCAGTGCATGTATGCCGCCGTCGGCAGGGCCAACAATATCATAAAAGGAATGCTTGATTTCTCTAGTATATCCATTATGAAGAAAAAACCCTGCAGCTTAAATGCCATTATCGAGAACTCGCTGTTGCTGCTTAAGAACGACCTCGACCGGTACCACGTTAATGTGGTAGCCGACTTGATGCCGGATCTGCCGAATATCAGCATTGATAAGAACAGGATTGAACAGGTGCTTATAAACCTGCTTATAAATGCCACGCAGGCCATGCCCGAAGGCGGCCGGTTAACGGTAAAGACATATATGAAGGAGAAAAATAAGAAAGTTGTCGTTGAAATCGAGGATACGGGGTATGGTATCCCGAAGGATATACTGGGTAAGATATTCGACCCCTTCTTTACCACCAAGCTTCATATAGGCGGGGCTGGGCTGGGGCTGTCAATCGTAAGAAATATAATAGGGAAACACGAAGGTACCATAAAGGTAGAGAATAAAAAATCCGGCCAGGGAACTATTGTATTTTTAGAATTTAAATTATAAAAAAAGGGGGCTACCCTATGGAGAGGAAGAAGAAGGTCCTTATAATAGACGACGAGGTGGACTTTACCAAGATGGTAAAATTGAACCTCGAAGAGACGGGAAAGTATGAAGTAAAAGCGGAGAATAGCGGTTCGCAGGGTGTAGCCGCCGCAAAGGCCTTTAGGCCCGATGTGATTCTTCTGGATATAATCATGCCCGATATGGAAGGATCTGAGGTCGCCAGCCATCTGCGGGGTGATAAAGATCTCAAGGATATACCGATCATTTTCGTTACCGCAGCGTTGACAAGAGAAGAGAATATCACACAGGGCGGAGTCATAGGAGGGCATGCGTTTTTGGCCAAACCTGTAGGCCTGGATGAGTTAATCAGCTGCATAGAAGGGCATACATCCAAGTAACTTATTTTCTTGAAAAATGATTACACAGATTTTGCACATCCAAAAAAATAACAGCCAAGATTACACAGATTATAGGTTTAATCTGTGTAATCTAAGGATACCGGCAACGCTTGCGTAATCTATGTAATCAGTTTAAAATAACTTATTTTCGTCGTAAAAATCCGCCAGACATGGTATAATATATACGCATATGAAAACAGCCGCCAAGAAAAAAAAAGAGAAATACGAGACACTGCGCTATAAATACAACCTCTTTAAAAACCTCATGGAAGCCGTACCCGATGTTATCTATTTCAAGGATAAAAAAGGGCGGCTTGTCATGGTAAACGAGGCCCACGCCAAGGGTTTGGGGCTAAAACCCGAAGAGATCGTGGGCAAGACAGATTTTGACTTCTTCCCCAAAGACCGCGCCGAGAAGATGTCCAGAGACGACCTCCGTGTGCTTAATACGGGAAAACCCATAATAGACAAGATAGAAAGGGCCACGAGGGCAGATGGAGTGGATAATTATGTCTCTACGACAAAGATTCCCAGGTACGACATCAAAGGCAATATAGTAGGCCTGGTAGGCATAACCAGAGATATCACCCACCGCATACAGCTTGTGCAGCTAAGAGACGAAAAGAAGAAGATCGAGAAGAGGCTCCAGATGCTCGAGGAGCTCAACAAGATGAAGTCCGATTTTATCTCCGTAGTTTCGCATGAATTACGGACCCCCCTGGCCATAATGAAAGGGGCAGTCGAACTTATATCAGATGGTACGGCCGGCCCTGTTAACGATAAGCAGAGGAAACTTCTCCAAAAGACAAAGGACAGCATAAGACGGCTAAGGGGTATAATAGACGAGCTTCTAGATCTGTCCAGGATAGAAGGGGCAAAACTCAAACTTCAGTATTCATTAATCGATTTAAAAAAATTACTGGAAGAATCTTCCGAATTTTTCACAAGGTCCGCGAGAGGAAAGGGAATAACCCTTGAATATCTTATGCCTCAAGGCGAGGTCAATATTTTCATAGATCCCGAAAGAGTTAATCAGGTCATATCAAACCTTATTCAAAACGCGATAAAATTTACAGAAGAGGGAGGCCGCGCCAAAGTGGAGCTTGAGATCATCGGCGCGAAGATAAGGGTGGGCGTCATAGATACCGGAGCGGGCATAGCCAGGGAGAATATGGAAAAGTTATTCGAGAAATTTGTCCAGCTTGACTCTTCCGCGCGTGTAGCAAAGAATGGTTTGGGTCTGGGCCTCTCCATAGCGAAAGAGCTTGTGGAAAAGCACGGAGGCGAGATATGGGTAGAGTCTAAGCCGGGAGTGGGCAGTAGATTCTATTTTACACTGCCGCGTTTTTATTCGGCGAGCCCATTGGAAAAGAATGCGAGGGAGAGGATAAACAGCCTCTTGACTGACGAGACGCTGGCATATTTCGTAAATATATTCATAGTCAATTACGACGAATTCAAAAAAACGGTCGGGTTCAGATATAAAAGGGCTCTTGAAGATTTGAAAAATATCTTAAGTACCGTATGCAGCAAGGTCGACCTTTCCACAGACCAGCGGCCGCATATAGTTATGACAGACACAAAGAGCGGCGAGTACGGTATACTCTTTCCCGAAATCGCCGAAAAAGAGGCCGCGCAGATCTGCACGCTTTTTAAGGAGGAGATAGATAGTTATTTCAAAAGGAATAAGGTGAAGAAGATCTTCGTAAACCTGTCCGTTCTTCCTTATTCTTTAAAAGACGAGCCGCCGGTATCGCAAAAGATGGCCGGCAAATTATATATAAAGAAAATATACATAGGTTCAGAGGTAAGACACTTTGTTAGAATACCCTACAAGGTTAATATAGAGATAACGGTCCCCGAAGGTAAGGGCGGCCCCTTTGAGACATTGGATATCTCAAAAGGGGGAATCTCTTTTATAAGTACGATCCCTCTGGAGTTGAATTCAAAGATAGAGATAATGTTAGATCTCCCTAAGGTGAAAAAACCTTTTGGCGCCAAAGCGCGCGTAGCATGGGTTAATGAAATAGAAACCCAAGAAGCTAAGCCCAGATTTAAAGCGGGAATAGAATTTATAGACCTAACTGAAAAGGATAAAATGGCCCTTTCAAAGGCCTTTACCCGCATTGACAAATAGAACCTTATGGTATAAACTTATACATAGGCAGCATAAGAACTTAAAAGATAAATAAAGGGTGAGTTTTTTATGAACTTTAAAAAAATTGAATGCAAAAATTTGGCTTCCGTTATAATTATACTTTTTATTGCATTAACTTCAACTACGTTTGCCGCATCCAGCTCGCAGCAGAGTTACGGCACGGTGCCGGGGCCTCCGACTCTGGATGAAGAAGGTACCTCGCCGGGACCCGCCGGCCCTAATAACAGGCTTTTCGGCATAGTGTTAGGAACTCCCATAATAGACCCAAGCTGGTCTCTTATTTCCAGTACAACGGGAGGAATATCAATTTATAAAGATCCCTTGGGCCGCGCATGGACCTATGATGCTAGGACGGGTTCTATAGGCCCGTCTCGCGGAAATACTGTTGTGGAGTACCCGGTGGG
The DNA here is from genome assembly GCA_016783555.1 of Candidatus Omnitrophota bacterium. Classification (GTDB taxonomy): domain Bacteria; phylum Omnitrophota; class Gorgyraeia; order JABMRJ01; family JABMRJ01; genus BS750m-G22. The sequence continues at coordinate 3,927 of JADHWH010000076.1, forward strand.
ATACGATGTTTACGATTCTGAAGGGCGATTGGTCGAAAGAGTAGTTCCTGTATATGACACCTATTACTACGGCGACCTTTATGGGTGGGAGAAGTGGACGTATACCTATGACGAGAATGGCAGGCTTATAGGGTATGTGAAGGATGTTTACGGACTGGATTTGACGGAAGCGCCTTATGCGAGAAGCGTATATTCCAATCTCGTTTATGATTCAGACGGCAAGCTGCAGAGTTACAGGATGGATGTTCAATCTAGAGACCAGGCAGGTAATTACAACACGATGCAGTACCATGAATACTCAGGCCTCAGTTATTATCCGGAAGGCAGCCAGTATGAGGGCCAATTAAGCGGGTATAGCGTGGATATGTATCAGGCAAGCGGCCAGAAATACGATACCCAGCGGTATCGCGATCTTACTTATGTGTTATCCGGCCCCAACGAAGGCAAGCTTGCGGGTTGCGTGGTTGAATATCTGGGTCAAGGCACCCAACCGAATACCATTGAGACCAATATCTACACGTATAAAGAAGACGGTAGGCTCGACACCAAGAATACGACGTGGGAATATACATCCAACGGCAGTAGATATATAACTAATGAGACCTATGATCTGACCGGAAGGGTCGAAAAAAGGGAATACGGATATTATGACTCTAGCGGCAATTACTGGGGGTCCGACGAAGAATACACATATAATTATGAACAATTTGGGTATGAAGATGCAAAGACATCACAGCTTGTCTATAAATATAAAGATGCCACTGGCAATGAGACGGATAGGTCCACATGCAATTTTGATTGGAACGCAAACGGGACACAGGCGTCCGAGAGTTATAGCTATGAATACCCCCCTGGAAAAGAGACGGATTATAGCGAATATGCGTATACATATTATTCCGACGGGACCACGCAGCAAAAGAATGAAGGGTTTTCCGTTAGTTACGCATGGGATGACGGGACGAGGACCCCTACATATATAGCAACCTATGAAAATAGCAACCGTGAAGACGGAAACTGGATAGATTCAAAAAACACGCAGTACTATACCGACGGATTTGACTTCGCTAGCCGCACCGGCAGTCCTAAATCGGAATGGCTATACACCGCTTATTACGACGCAAACGACCAGTACAAAGGCTATGACTGGTATTATACTGAGTATGACATAGATGGGAATGTTACAGATACGCGAAGCGGAAGCTATAGATGGTAATGCAAGGAGATATTATGAAAGGTATATACGCGAAGATAGGAGCCTTGGCTTTTGTCTTTTTTTTAATATTCTTTCTTAACGGCTGCGGTAAAGAGCTGACCGCATTCGAAAGCAATAAAGAGGCGGAGAGGATTGCGGAAGAGATCATGGCTGTCGAAAATGTGATGAAGATGGCCAATAGGGATATACTGGAGAGCCCTCCCTTCTCTTCTTCGGAGGTTCCCCGGCCGCCCAATGGTCCTCCCGGCAGGCCCCAGACCAAAGAGATTGGCATACCCGGCACAGATAAAACTGTAAGGATCCCCGAAGGTGCGTACACTCCTGTGCCGCCT
>JADHWH010000003.1 GCA_016783555.1 Candidatus Omnitrophota bacterium
ATGAGGCTCACCATAAAGTTAAATATTTAGACGGTGCCTTAGAGGCGGCCGCAAAATTGTCGGCTAGATATATAAGCGGGAGATTCCTGCCTGATAAGGCAATTGATCTGATAGATGAAGCCGGCTCGCGATCTAAGCTTTCCACTATGATAGCGCCTCCGGACCTAAAAAGGTTAGAGGAGAATGTAGACAGGATTAAACGCGAAAAGGAAGCCGCGGTAAAGAGCCAGGATTTCGAAAAGGCGGCGAATTTTAGAGACGACGAAAGAAAGGCTAAAGAGGAACTTAAAGGTGCGCAAAAGAAATGGCGGGAGTCGAGGAGCAAAAAAGAGATAGTTGTAACCGAAGAGGAGATCGCTAACATAGTCTCTAATTGGACCGGTATCCCGCTTTTAAGATTAGAAGAGAAGGAGTCAGCGAAATTTTTGAAGATGGAAGAGAGGATTCATGATAAGGTCATAGGCCAGGACGAGGCCATAAGGGCCATAGCCAAGGCGGTAAGGCGTTCCCGCGCGGGCATAAAAGATCCGAAGCGGCCGATAGGCTCGTTTATATTTTTAGGGCCTACAGGAGTGGGGAAGACCCTGCTTGGCCGCGCACTCGCCGAATTTATGTTCGGCGGTGAAAATGCTATTATACAGCTTGATATGTCTGAGTATATGGAGAAGTTCAACGTCTCAAGACTTGTAGGGGCCCCTCCGGGATATGTAGGCTATGAAGAAGGCGGCCAGCTTACGGAGAAGGTGAGAAGGAGACCTTACTCTGTGGTGCTTCTGGATGAGATAGAAAAAGCCCATCCGGATGTCTTCAATATACTTCTTCAGGTCTTTGAAGAGGGGAGACTGACAGATTCGTTCGGGAGGAGAGTCGACTTCAGGAACACCATCGTTATTATGACTTCGAACATCGGCGCGCAGATGTTAAAAAAACATGGCGCTCTCGGTTTTAAAACAGCAGATGAAGAGGCGAACTACGCTCAGATGAAGACAAGGCTCCTTGATGAGGTAAAGAAGACCTTCAAGCCCGAATTTTTAAACAGGGTAGATGATATCATAGTCTTTAGAAAACTCACCAAAGAAGATTTGCAGAAGATTGTGGATCTTGAGATAGGCGAGGTTCAGAAGAGGCTGCAGGACCGGAAGATAATTCTTAAACTCAGCAAGATGGCAAAAGATTTTTTGATAGAGAAGGGATTTGATCCCATATTCGGCGCAAGGCCGCTTAAGAGGACCATTCAGAGATTTGTAGAGGACCCCCTCTCTGAAGAGATAATAGCGGGCAAACTCAAGAAGGGCGGCGTTCTAAGCGTAGATGCCAAGGCCGACCGTTTAATCTTCGAAGCAAGCAGGAAATAACTATTTAAAAATGAGAAGATATATAGAAAATCTAGGCGAGAGATTCTTAAATCTCATCTATTACATGGGCGGCACGACTCTTTTGTTCATACGGACGCTGGCGTGGATACCGGTACCCCCTATCAAAAGACAGTACATAATGAGCCAGATGAAAAGAATAGGGGTAGACAGCCTTCCGATAGTCTTCTTGACGAGCTTCTTTACCGGCATGGTTCTCGCGCTTCAAAGCGCTTATCAGATGCAGAAGTTGCAGGCGGAGATGTATATAGCGTCTCTCGTGGCTTTATCTATGACAAGAGAATTAGGCCCGGTCCTTACGGCCTTGATAGTAGCGGGCAGAGTCGGCGCCTCGATTACGGCAGAGTTAGGCACTATGAGAGTGACCGAACAGATAGACGCCTTGGAGACACTCGCCACTAACCCGGTAAAGTACCTTGTAGTGCCGAGGTTTCTTGCGCTTTTATTAATGCTTCCTATATTGACATTATACGCAGATATAATAGGCATAGCCGGGGGTTATGTAGTAGGCGTTGGAAGACTGGGGGTATCCAGCAGCATGTATCTTAAGATGACATGGGACCCCCTTGTTTATAAAGATATATTTACAGGGTTAGCAAAAGCGATATGTTTTGCCATAATCATATGTATCGTTGCCTGTTATGAGGGCATGAATACAAAAGAGGGCGCCGAGGGCGTCGGAAAATCTACAACCCTTGCAGTCGTAACCTCGTTCATATTGATTATCGCCGCAGACTGCCTCATAACGGCTTTGTTCTATTTCGCGTTTCAAGTGAGGTAATAAAGCAGAAAGTTAATATATGATAGAGATAATAAATTTATGTAAATCTTTCGGTGACCACAAGGTACTCGACAACTTGAGTTTCAATATTCAGAGCGGAGAGACCACCGTCGTAATAGGCAGGTCCGGATGTGGAAAGAGCGTTCTCTTGAAACACATCGTGGGCATCTTAAAACCGGATATGGGCCAGGTTATAATAGACGGTGTAGATATAACGAAACTCTCCAGCAGAGAACTGAATAGATTCCGCATGAAATTCGGGATGCTCTTCCAGGGGGCGGCGCTATTCGATTCTTTAACTATAGGCGAAAATGTAGGATTCGCGCTTTATGAGCACAGCGACATGAACAAGAGCGCTATAAGGAAGCGGGTGAAGGAATGTCTTGCGATGGTGGGATTAAGCGATATCGAGCGCCTCAAACCCGCTGAGCTTTCCGGCGGCATGAGAAAGAGGGTCGGCCTTGCCCGCGCCGTATGCGTAAACCCCGAAATAGTATTATATGACGAGCCTACTACGGGGGTCGACCCGATAATGGGTGACGCTATTAATAACCTGATAAAAGAGCTGCACGATAAACTGAAGATTACGGCCATCGCCGTTACGCACGACATGGTAAGCGCATACAAGATAGCCGATAGGATAGCCATGCTTTATAACGGAAAGATAATATTTGCCGGGACGCCGGATGAGATTAAGAATACAAAAGATCCTGTTGTGCATCAGTTTATAACCGGCGCATCCGAAGGCCCTATAACGGAAAATTCTAACCAATAATTAAACCTGGAGGATAGATATGGAAGATAGGAGTTTTGAATTAAAGGTAGGCATATTTGTTTTTATAGGGATACTTATATTATTTCTAATTGTATTCTCGATAGGCAGGATCTATATCTTTCAACCGGGCTATAATATTAAGGTTATATTTAACTTTGCCGGAGGACTTACGGAGGCGGCCCCAGTGAGATTGGCGGGAGTGGATACAGGCGAGGTAGAGAAGATCACAATCTTTTATGACAGAGAGATAAAGAGGACCAGGGTAGAGGCGCTGGTCTGGATAAAAAAGAAAGTAATGATAGAAAAAGACTCCACAGTCCGCGTCAACACCTTAGGGATGCTCGGCGAGAAGTATCTTGAGATAATCCCCGGGACGAGTGAGGCCGGATTTCTTGAGGAAGACGGCGTACTTATAGGACAGGATCCTGTAATGCTGGACGAATTGGCGGAAGACATAAAGGATATGGCGGATTCGGCAGGCGTTGTTATGGGCAGGCTGGAGAGGGGCGAAGGGACTATCGGCAAATTTTTAACGGATGAGAGCGTTTATAATAATGTAGAAGAATTTACAGGCGATATAAAAAGAAATCCCTGGAAATTACTTAGAAAAACAACCGGTAAAAAGAAGAAGAAAAAAGAAAGATGATTAATAGGAGGTAATAATGACGCTTTTATACATAAGGGTATTTTTTACCATACTATCCACGGTAGTCGGATACTATATAGGGGTGCTGCTCAAGCCTTTTCTCCCGTACAACGCTGAGATCTTCGGCATAACGCTTGGATTTGGCGGCGCGCTTATTGTTATCTTTCTTGAAACAGCGTTAAGGCGGGCGTCTATAAGGAACCTTTCGGCGGCGGTCTTCGGGCTGGTGTTCGGGTTCTTTATGGCATGGCTTCTTACAAATGTTTTAAGGCTTATCCCCATGGATCCGAGGGTATTCATGTCTCTGCAAATGGGACTTATATTAGTCTTCAGCTATCTCGGCATGGTTATAGCGATGCGCGGAAAGGACGAGTTTAATCTTATCGTTCCGTATGTGAAATTTACAAGGCAGGATAAGAGGGAGGATATAATAATACTGGATACCTCAGTAATTATAGACGGCAGAATCGCGGATATAGCACAGACAAAATTCCTGGAAGGAAGGTTTGTTGTCCCCAGATTCGTTTTAAAGGAACTGCAGCAGATAGCCGATTCCCAGGATTCGCTGAAGCGAAACCGCGGAAGAAGGGGCCTGGATGTGCTCCATAAGATACAGAAGGATACGCATATAGACGTGATGATTCAGGAGGAGGATTTTCAGGAGATTCAGGAAGTCGACGCTAAGCTCGTAAAACTGGCAAAGCTATTGAGCGCCAAGGTGCTTACGAATGATTTCAATTTAAACAAGATCGCTTCCCTTCAGGGGGTGCAGGTGCTTAATCTCAACGACCTCGCATCCGCATTGAAGCCGGTCGTCCTTCCCGGTGAGGAATTGACGGTGAGAATTACCAAGGAAGGCAAGGAATATAATCAAGGTGTCGCATATCTTGACGACGGTACCATGATAGTCGTCGATAATACACGCCATTTGATAGGCCAGACCATCAAGGTGTTGATTACCAGCGTACTCCAGACCTCCGCCGGCCGCATGATATTCGCGAAGCTGGAGGAACCGGAAAAGTACCCCATGTCCAAGGGAAAGCGATGAAAAGCAGATCAAAATGAGAGTGACGGCGATAGTTCCTGCGGCGGGCGCAGGATCGAGGATTGCGATTAAAAAGGGCAGAAGAAAGCCCTTTTTAATTGTCAATGACAAACCCATCCTGATCCATACGCTTATTGCGCTTGAGCGTTCCGGAGTAATAGACGATATTATTGTAGTTGTCCACAGGGATGATGTGGCAAGGTGTATCACCGCCTTAAGAAGATACGGCTTAAGAAAGATAACGAGGGTAATCGCAGGGGGAAAGACAAGGTTTGAATCTGTCAGAAAGGGCCTCTTCTCTGTAAAAGGTAATCCCGATGCAGTCATTGTCCACGACGGTGTAAGGCCTATTATAGATAAGGACATAATATCGAAGTCCATTAAGGCCTGCAGGAGATTTGGAGCGGCTGTCTGCGGCGTGCCCGCCACATCAACGCATAAGCTTGTAAGAAACGATTTGACCGTAAAGGCTACTGCTGACAGAAGAAGGCTTTATAGTATTCAGACGCCGCAGGTCTTTAAGAAAGATATTATTTTAAAGGCCTATAAGAGATACGCAAGATGTAAGCAGTCGGATGGGATCACGGACGATTCCGTGCTGGTTGAGAAGCTGGGCTATAAGGTCAAGGTGGTGCCCGGCTCTTATGAGAATATCAAGATTACGACACCGCAGGATTTAATCCTGGCAAAGATGCTGCTAAAGAGAGATAGATTCAAGGCATTATGAGAATAGGTATAGGTTACGACATTCATAGGACTGCGCAAGGGCGGAAGCTCGTTCTCGGCGGGGTAGAGATTCCCTATGTGAGAGGCTTAGAGGGCCATTCGGATGCGGACGCGCTCCTTCATGCGATCTGCGATGCTATGCTGGGGGCCCTGGGCGAAGGCGACATAGGAATGTTCTTTCCTGACACAGATCCGCAGTATGAAAACGTATCGAGCCTTGTTCTCTTAAAACGTGTTTGGGAGATAGTATCTAAGAGAAAATGCAAGGTATATAATGTAGATACGGTATTGATTGCGGATGAACCCAAGATAGGGCCCTTTAAGGATGCGATGAAGGAGAACATCTCGAGGATTTTAAAGGTCTCCAGGGATAAGATCAACATAAAGGCCACAACGAGCGAAGGCGTCGGCACTATAGGCCGAGGCGAGGCGATAGCCGCCCAGGCAGTAGTATTGTTGGAGGAAATCAAGAGGCGTAAATCCGAAGCACGAAATCCGAAATTCGAAACAAATTCGAATTACCAAAATCGCGAATGACCAAAACCAAATGTTTCGAACATTTGAAAATTCGGATTTCTAATTTGTTTCGGATTTCGATATTCGGATTTCGAATTTTTCACTTATGGTAAGAGTAAGATTTGCCCCAAGCCCAACAGGTTACTTGCATATAGGCAATGCGCGCACAGCGCTTTTTAACTGGCTCTTTGCGCGCGCAAACAGAGGCTCTTTTATATTAAGGATAGAGGATACGGACATCGAGCGTTCCAAGGAGAACTATGTCGGTAGTATAATGTCAGACTTAAGGTGGCTTGAGCTTGACTGGGACGAGGGTCCGGATAAGGGAGGGCCGTTTGCGCCGTATAGGCAGTCCGAGAGATTAAGGGTTTATGAGAAGTTCGCCGAAAAGCTGTTAAAAGAAGAGAAGGCCTATTATTGTTACTGCAGCGACGAAGAGTTAAAGATGAGAAGGTCCGCGGCGCTGAAAGCGGGGCAGACTCCAAAATATGACAATCGCTGCAGAGACCTTCAAGAAGAAGAGATAGAAGAGTTTAAAAAGAAAAAGAAGAAGCCCGCTTTAAGATTTAAAGTGCCCGATAAGAGAGTAATAATAGATGACATTGTAAGGGGCAGGGTAGAATTCGATACGTCGTTAATAGGGGACTTCGTTATCATGAAGTCTACCGAGACGCCCTCTTTTAATTTCGCGGTTGTCTGCGACGATATAACCATGGAAATTTCCCATATAATACGCGGCGAAGACCACCTTTCTAACGCGCCGAAACACGCGCTTCTCTTCGAAGCGCTCGGTTTTAAGGCGCCTCAGTTCGCGCATATGTCGCTTACCACTGCGCCCGGCGGCGACAGGCTGTCTAAGAGGACGGGCGCGACCAGCATCGCATACTACAGGGAGACCGGTTATCTGCCTGAGGCTATGGTAAATTACCTTACCCTGCTCGGGTGGTCTCCGGGCGACGACAGGGAGATTTTATCACGAGAGGAGATAATAAAAGAGTTTAAGCTCGAGAGGCTCTCGAGATCAAGTGAGGCGCTTGATCCGAATAAGCTTGATTGGTTGAGCGGTATCTATATAAGAAAGACGGGCCTAGACAGGCTGACGAGGCTTTGTATTCCCTATTTGAAGAAGGCTAAATTTATAAAGAAAGACGCGCCCGAGGCAGATGAATTTGATAAGTTGAGAGAGATGGTGGCGGCCGTGCGGGACCATCTATCCAACATCTCGCAGATAAAGGACCACGTAGACGTCTTCTTTAAGGATAAGTTCGCCATAAAAGATAAAGAAGCGCAGGATATATTAAAGAGCGCAGCATCCAAAAATGTCTTAAAGGCATTTTTGGAAAGAGTCGAGGGCTCAAACGCGATAGACGAAGATCTTTTTAATAATTTAGTAAAGGATATTCAAACAAAGACAGGTGTTAAGGGAAGGCTCTTATATCAGCCCATAAGGATAGCCATAACCGGCCGGATCCACGGCCCTGAGTTGAAATTGATAATTCCGATAATCGGCAAAGAGAGCTGTGTAAGAAGGGTGAAACGAGCGTTAAACAGCTAGCCACAATAGAAGAGGTGATATATGATCTGCCTGAATACGGTATTGATAATTTTAGGTGTAATAGCGCTTCACTTTTTAATCATCGGCGTCGTCTTCAGAAAAGAGGTAAAGGCATGTTTTGAGAGGGACCCCGCTGCGGTAAATTTTATAGAGGTGCTTCTTACCTATTCGGGGCTGCATGCGATAATATCGCACCGCATAGCCCATAGGCTGCGTAAGATGAAGATACCGTTTATACCCAGGCTTATATCGCAAATAAACCGCTTTATAACCGGCATAGAGATACACCCAGGCGCGGAGATAGGAAGAGGGCTCTTTATCGACCATGGCATGGGCGTAGTGATAGGAGAGACCTCTGTAATCGGCGATAACGTTACCATATTTCAGGGCGCAACATTGGGCGGGACAGGCAAAGAGAGGGGAAAGAGACATCCGACCATAGGCAATAACGTTGTCATAGGCGCCGGCGCGAAGATACTGGGCAACATAACCATAGGCGATAGCGTTCAGATAGGCGCAAATGCCGTGGTTGTAAGGGATATCCCCCAGAATTCAACGGTGGTGGGTGTGCCCGGAAGGATTGCAAGAAGGGAAGGAAAGAGATTCCCGGGCGTAAGCCTCGAACATACAAAACTGCCCGACCCCCTGGCCCAGGCACTGCAGAAACTACAACACGAAATCGATATTATCGAGTCAAAGATGAGAGATTGGCACAAAGAGCAGGAGAAGAAGAGCTAACTTAAAGATGTCATTACAGATATACAACACACTGAGGCGCAGGAAAGAGGAATTTTGCCCTGCTAAGAAGAGCAGGATGGGGATCTATGTATGCGGCCCCACTGTATATGATGAGCCGCATATCGGGCACGCAAGGAGCGCCTACATCTTTGACGTTATCGTCAAATACCTTAGATTCAGATTCAAAGAGAAGAAGGTTATATTTGTAAGGAATGTCACTGATATCGATGACAAGATTATAGATAGAGCGCGCCAGGAACCGGGTAGTGAAGAATTAAAGGAAAAAGCCAAGCTAATAGCGGAAAAATATTTAGCGAGCTATCATGAGGATATGAACGCCCTCGGGCTGGAGAAGCCCGATATAGAGCCGAAGGCGACAGAGACAATCAGGGATATGATCGTTTTTATAAAGACCCTGATGAAAAAGAAATATGCCTATGAGAGTTCCGGGAATGTCTATTTCAGTGTGAGAAAGTTCAAAGAGTACGGCTCTCTTTCAGGACAGAGCCTGGAAAGTATGCTGGAAGGCGCGCGCGTCGCCGTGGGTAAAGAAAAGAGGGACCCTCTCGATTTCGCTTTATGGAAGATCTCAAAGAGCGATGAGCCGTATTGGGAAAGCCCATGGGGAAAAGGTAGGCCTGGTTGGCACATAGAGTGTTCGGTAATGAGCACGAAGTATTTAAAAAGAGACTTCTTAATCCACGGAGGCGGTTTAGATCTGATATTTCCCCATCACGAAAATGAGATTGCCCAGACCGTATGCGCCGGCAAGAAGAGCGCTGACTATTGGATTCATAACGGGCTCCTGACTATTGACGGCCAGAAGATGTCAAAGTCCCTCGGGAACTTCGTCTCTATAAAGGATATCTTAAAGAGGTATCATCCGGAAGTGCTTAAACTCTTCTTTTTATCCGGCCATTACCGCTCGCCGATCGATTTTACATATGAGAAGATGGAGGAGGCCAAGAAGGCCCGGGAGAGGTTCTATATATTGTTTGATAGAATCGACCGCGCTGGAGCCGGAGATGTAAAAGGATGCAGAAAACAGAAGACAGAGGACAGAACGGGAGAGATAGAGGAGTTTAAGAGAAAATTCGAAGAGGCGATGGACGATGATTTTAATACACCACTTGCGTTAGGATGCCTTTATGAGATTGTTAGTATCACAAATAAGATTGCAGATGAGAATCCGCAAAGAGAGCTGTTGCGATATTCCAGGGTCATAGTGCTGAATCTGGGCGGCATATTCGGATTATTTAAGGATAAGAAAGAATTTAAAAAGAGAAAGGACGTCGAAGGCCGCGTACTCGAGGCGATTAAAGAGAGAAAGATCGCGCGTAAACGCGGCGACTACAAAACGGCAGACAGGATAAGGCAAGGGCTTCTTAAAGAGGGGATCTTACTTGAAGATACAAAGGAAGGGACTGCATGGCGAAGAAAGGTCTAAAGAGAGGCGTATTCATTACCTTTGAGGGTGTTGAGGGGTGCGGGAAGAGCACGCATGCAAAGCTTCTCTACGGGTATCTTGAGCGTAATATGAAATTGCCCTGCCTCTATACGGTAGAACCCGGCGGTACCAAGACAGGCGATAAGATTAGACGGATATTGCTAAATCCGAAAAATACCTCTTTAAGCAGTATTACGGAATTATTTTTGTTTGAGGCGAGCCGCTCGCAATTGGTCAAAGAGGTCATAAGGCCCGCCTTGAAAAAGAAGAGTATAGTAATATGCGATAGGTTCTATGACGCTACCACGGCATACCAGGGGTGCGCAGGCGCCCTGGGCGTGAGCCTAACGAAGAGGATAAGCCATCTTGCGACGGGCGGATTAAAGCCGGACTTGACCATTATTCTGGATATAGATACAAGGAAGGGCCTGCGCCGGGCAGCGCGCCGCCGGGGCAAGGACCGCATGGAAAAAAAGGACCTTTCTTATCATAATCGCGTAAGGAGGGGCTATATAGAGATCGCAAAGAGAGAACCGCGCCGGGTAAAGCTTATACAGACAAAAAAAGCTATATCCGAGACGCAAGAGTTGATAAGGCGGGAAGTGCTGAATGTCGTTCAAAGATATAAGACTGCAGGATAAGGCCGTCGAATTTTTAAAAAGATCTATAGAGACAGAGAGGCTGCCCCATAGCCTTCTATTCTTCGGTCCCGAGGCTGTCGGAAAGAAGCTTGCCGCCTTGAATCTTGCAAAGACGCTTAACTGCGAGATGAAAAAGCCGCTTGATTGCTGCGACAGCTGCCTGAGCTGCAGCAAGATAAATAATTTAAACCACCCCGATGTGACGTGGATAGAACCGGAAGGATCCGGCAATAAGATAAAGATAGAGAAGATCCGGGCCATGAAGGAAGCGATAGCGCTTAAGCCGTTAGAGGGAAGGGTTAAATTCTTTATTATAGAGAGGGCCCATCTTCTGGCGGATGAGGCGGCGAACAGCATGCTGAAGACATTGGAGGAGCCGCCGAAGGACTCTATCATAATACTGATTACAGACGATATCAACAGGATCTTTCCTACGTTGAGATCCCGTTGTCAATGGGTCTTGTTTTCTGCCTCGAGGCCCGCGGATATCAGGAGATTCCTTATAGATAAGTATAATCTACCCCAGAAAGACGCAAATTTCCTATCGCATTTTTCTGGAGGAAGGATCGGCAGGGCCATAGCGATGAGAGACGAAGGAAGCCTCCAGTGGAAGAATGAAGTCTTGGACAGATTTTCTAAAGAGGCGATAATATTTGACGAGGACCCGTTCTTCTTTAAAAATAAGAGAGAAAAAATCCTGAATATGATGGATGTAATAGCGAGCTGGTATAGGGATCTCTTTATCCTGAAAAATGAAGGCGATACGTCTCTTCTGGTCAATGCCGACAGGATGGAGGATTTAATCGCGAAGGCAGATTCACTATCTTTGGAAGAGACGAGGGAGATCTTGAATGAAACCTTGAAGGCGCGTTACTATGTAGAGCGCAACGTTAATCCGAAATTGGTACTGAGCAATTTAGCGGGGAGGATGAGATAGATGTTTGAGGTAGTGCAGATAAAATTAAGAGAGGCCGGCAATATGAGTTATTATTCAACATCAGGGATAAAGTGCAGTGTCGGTGATTGCGTAATCGTAGAGGCGGACAGAGGCCTCGAATACGGCGAGGTTGTTTCTGAACAGGAGCTTGTGCTGGATAAAGATATTACCAAGCCCCTCCTTAAGATAATAAGGAAGGCGACTTCGGGGGACCTTTATCAGATAGAGAAGAACAGAAAAAGAATAGAAGATATTATGAATACCTGCGAGAAGAAGATCAAAGAACGTAAGCTCGATATGAAGCTGATCGACGCTGAATATTCATTTGATAGGTCCAAGATAATATTTTACTTTACCGCCGAAGACAGGATAGATTTCCGGGAGCTTGTAAAAGACCTGGCCAAGATCTTTAAAGCCAGGATAGAGCTTAAGCAGATCGGGGTAAGAGACGAGGCCAAGCTTTTGGGCGGATACGGGCCGTGCGGAAGGGTATTGTGCTGCGCGCGATTCTTAAAGAGCTTCGAGCCGGTCACAATAAAGATGGCGAAGGAGCAAAATCTGTCGCTCAATCCTACGAAGATATCCGGTTGCTGCGGAAGGCTTATGTGCTGCCTGGGGTACGAATATAAGACCTACAAAGATCTGATGAAGGGCATGCCGAAGGAAGGGGACATCGTTAAGACCAGACAGGGCAAGGGGAGGGTCGTATCTGTAAATGCTCTCCGCCGGGAGGCCATGCTGGAATTAGATGACGGCCGGCAGATAAAGATTTCATATGAACCCAGCCCTTCCAAGGAGACAACATTATGAAAGGAAGGGCTGGGTGAAAACAAAAAGTAAATTTTATATTACTACGCCCTTATATTATGTGAATGCATCGCCGCATATCGGCCATTCCTACACACAGATCGCCGTCGATACCATTTCCAGATTTCACAGAATCTTAGGTGATGACGTATTCTTTATGACAGGCACTGATGAGCATGGCGAGAAGATTGAAAAGGCGGCGCTTGAAGACGGCTTTAAAGAAGGCGAAGAAAAGAGATTTACAGATAAGATCGTGCCCAATTTTAAGAGGCTCTGGAAGGATTTGAATATCGAATACGACTTTTTCATAAGGACCACGGATAGCTATCACGAGAAGACCGTAAAATATATATTGGACATTCTCCATAAGAATAAGGATATCTATAAAGGTGAATATGACGGCTGGTTCTGCGTACCATGCGAGACCTTCTGGACGCATACACAGGTTGCCGGCGATATCTGTCCCGATTGCAAAAGGCCTCTCGATAAGATAAAGGAAGCCAATTACTTCTTTAAGATGTCCAAATATCAAAAATGGCTTATTGCGCATATCGAGAAAAATCCGAACTTTATAATGCCTGATTACAGAAAGAATGAGGTGTTGTCATTTCTTAAGAATCATAGGCTAAATGACCTTTGCGTATCAAGGTCAAAGTCGCGCTTTAAATGGGGGATAGAGCTCCCCTTCGACAAGGAGTATGTAACATATGTGTGGGTGGATGCGTTGATTAATTATGTAAGCGGCCCGGGACTCCTGAGAGACAAAGGAAAGTTTGAAAGATATTGGCCGGCAGATCTTCATATCATAGGCAAGGATATACTGCGCCACCACGCCGTATACTGGCCTATTCTGCTCTACGCGGCAGGCATAGAGCCGCCGCGCGCCATATTTGCCCACGGATGGTGGACGACTAAAGGCGAGAAGATCTCCAAATCGAAAAGGAATATAGTCGACCCATATTATATTATTGAAAAATACGGTGTGGATGCGTATAGGTATTTTCTGTTAAGGGATATCCCTTTCGGGCTAGACGGAAACTTCAGCGAGGAGGCCGTCGTGAACCGCTTCAACTCAGACCTCGCGAATGACTTAGGGAACCTGCTCAACAGGACGCTGACGATGGTGGAGAAGTATTTTGGGGGAAAGGCTCCAGAGCACAGAGAACAGAGTACAGAATACAGAAAAAAAGTGGAGATGTTGGCAGGAAAAATAAGAGAGTCTATGGCAGCCTTGAATTTTAGTGATACATTGAATGCGATTTGGGAATTTATAAATAGGGCAAATAAGTCCATAGAAGAGACGGCCCCCTGGAAGCTCGCTAAGGAGAAAAAGACAACGGAGCTTGCCCAATTTATTTATGGATTGTTGGACATCTTAAGGATTGTTGCGATATCGATATATCCCTTTATGCCGGGATCGGCGGAAAATATGTGGGGCCAATTGGGGCTTAAGGGTTTTAAAAATATAAAGTTCAAAGATGTGAGAGACGTAGGGGCCATAGCTTTAGGCACGCGGATTAAAAAAAGCGCACCGTTATTTCCCCGCATTAAAAGATGATGCTAATAGATACCCACTGCCATTTAGACTTTCCCGAATTTAATCAGGATAGAAAAGAAGTAATAGAGAGGGCCGCTGAGGCAGGGGTTGCCTACATCGTAAATATTGGAAGCTCCATTGAAGGAAGCCGCCGTTCTGTGGAGCTTGCGAGAGACTACCCCTTCATCTACGCCACGTTGGGCATCCATCCGCACTATGCCAAGGATGTAGAGGGAAGGGTCCCGGAAGAGCTAAGGCGTTTGGCAAAAGAAGAGAAGGTTGCGGCGATCGGCGAGGTTGGGCTGGATTATTACAGAAACCTATCGCCGAAGGATCTTCAAAAAAGCCTCTTTTTAGATTTCATAAATTTGGCAAAAGAAAAAAATCTGCCCATAGTCATACATTCAAGAGAGGCGCACAAAGAGACATTGGAGATACTTAAAAAAGAGTTTAAGAGTGGTATCAGAGGCGTTATGCACTGCTTCTCTGCCGACGAGGAGTACTTAAAAGAGTGTCTGGACATGGGGCTTTATCTATCTTTTACGTGCAATTTAACATTTAAGAATGCCAAGGGCCTGAGGGCCTTGGCGCGGAAGGTGCCCGTAGAGAGGCTGCTTCTTGAGACGGACGCGCCCTTTCTGGCGCCTCAGGAATTCAGGGGCAGACGAAACGAACCGGCCTATTTGACCTACCTTGTCAAAGAGCATGCCCGGATTCATGGATTGTCTCAAGGTGACATCGCGAGAATAACCACGCATAACGCAGGAGCGCTTTTCGGTCTGCCTCTTAAGGAGGAGCCGAAGATTGCTTATGCCATCAGGGACTCTTTGTACCTTAATATAACTAATAGATGCACCAACGACTGCGATTTTTGCACGAGAAATAAGGGTGATTTTGTAAAGGGCCATAACTTAAGGCTGGAGAGAGAGCCTGCCGTTGGGGATATTATGAAGGCAGTCGGAGACCCGCTGGATTTTAAGGAGATTGTCTTTTGCGGTTACGGAGAGCCTCTTTTGAGGTTAGACGTTGTCAAAGAAGTCGCCGGGAGATTGAAGAAGAAGGGCGCGCGTATCAGGATGGTTACAAACGGAGAAGGTAACGTCATCCATAAAAGGTCCATAGTCAAAGAACTAACCGGCCTTATCGATAGGGTCTCTATCAGCCTGAATGTGGATACAGAAAAGACTTATGATAAAGTCTGCAGGAGCAGGTTCGGATCGGGCGTATTTAATAAGATTAAGGAATTTACAAAAGAGTGCAGAGATGCTGGGATGGAAGTCGAATTGACATTTCTGGATCTTGACGGCGTGGATCTAGCAAGGTGTGAAGAGATAGCAAAGAAGGAACTAGGGGTAAATTGCAGGATAAGAAGGTATAACGTAGTCGGCTAAATATGGAAAGACTTAAATGGTTTATTAAAGGCTTAAGGAGATTTGCGACGAGCGAACCGCTGTACGTCTGGATGGTCGTTTTTGTAATCATGGTCAACCTGATAGTCTTTATAGCCAATTATGGAAGAACGCCCGAACCGCAGGAATTAGGAGACCCCACGTCTAAGGCGCAGATGCTCATTGAGGGTAAAGAAGAGCTGGAAAGCATAATAGGGGAAGACAAGAACGCCGCCTTTACGCTTTCTTTAGTTGCGATAGGGATGATCTTATTCTTATTTCTTGGGATTATCCTGGATCTTATCATACTTATCCGCAGGAATGCGTCAAAAGACCTGTTGGAAAGGACTCTTTTTTTCGGCAGCGTTAATTGGAGCGTGTGGGATGCGCTGAAGGTCATGATACTCTTCGTCTTTTTTGGATATGTGATTGCGATAACGGAGACCTTTATTATAACGCCGCTTTTTCCCTGCGTTAAGGCAAATAAAGGAATAGCCTCTATCGTAAATGCAACGATCCTTGACATTATAGCCGTAAGCGCCGTACTATATTTTGTTTTACGCTGTAAAAATAAGATAGGGGATCTGGGTCTGTCGTTAAAGAATTTTTTCAAAAATATATACTACGGAATCGCGGGATATATCTCTGTGATACCCGTTTTATTTATGGCGCTCCTTCTGACTATAATCCTTGTGAATATATTCAAATATAAACCCGCGCCCCAGCCTGTAATGGAGGTATTCTTAGAAGAGGAAAAGACGGCCGTATTGACTTATATGACCTTCTTCGTTGCTGTTTTGGGGCCTGTTATGGAAGAGATATTTTTCAGGGGTTTTTTGTATAACGCCATTAAGAAGGAGGCAGGCATAAAATCGGCGGTCTTTATAAGCGCCGTACTCTTCTCTTTCTTACACGCGCACGCAGTCGGGTTTCTGCCTATCCTGGTCTTAGGGGTTTTCTTGGCGTATCTGTATGAGAAGACGGGGAGTCTTGTTCCGTCTATAACGGTCCATGTTGCGCACAACCTGATTATGGTATTTTTCGTCTTCCTGATAAAAGGTATAAATGTCTAGTCTCGTGAAGCCGAAGGTTTCTATTGTAAGATGCGATGGCTATGAGGGCACCCGATTAAGGAGCGCTTTAAGGGAGTCTTTGGACCTTATAGGGGGCTTAGGCGCATTTGTGAAGAGATCAAGCAGGGTCCTGATTAAACCCAATCTCTTGTCCGCCAGGATACCCGATGAGGCCGTAGACACGCATCCGGGATTCGTAAGGGAAGTAGCGGCCCTTGTAAAAGAGGCAGGGGGTCTGCCCGCGATAGGTGATTCGCCCGGAAGCTTTTTTACCATAAAATCCATTGACGAGGTTTACGAAAAGAGCGGTATTAAAAGAGTCGCAGACGAGATAGGCGCAGAGCTTGTGAGATTTGACAGGATAGTCCATATAGACGGCTATCCGATAGCGGAGGTGTTTGATAAGTATGATCTTGTGATAAACTTGCCGAAGCTAAAGACACATTCGCTCGCTATGCTTACAGGCGCCATAAAGAACACGTTCGGATTTGTGCCGGGCTTGAGCAAGGTGCAGTGCCATAAGAAGGCGCCTCATATAAATGAATTTTCCAAGATATTGGCGGATATATTTTCTATTACAAAACCCGGCCTCTCTATCATGGATGGTATAATAGGGATGGACGGGGACGGCCCTGCGGCGGGCCGGGCGAGAGAGTTCGGCCTTATATTGGCAAGCCCCGACGCGGCAAGCCTCGACGCCGTATTCTCGCATATCGCGGGCCTGCCGTATTCCAGGAATATCGTTCTTAAGGAAGTTACTGAAAGAAATCTGGGATGCGGTCGGTTGGGTGATATAGAGGTGGTTGGAGAGAACCTCGATTCTGTTAGAATAAGAGATTTTAGACTGCCAAAAACGGAATTGATTTACAGACTGCCCAGCTGGCTTTCCGGGCCGATTGCGCGGCTCATAGGATTTAGTCCGGTTATAAATGAGGTCTCTTGCAAAAAATGTAATATCTGCAAAGAGGCCTGTCCCGTAGGCGCTCTTACTATAGACGAGCATATCTCAAAAATAGATAAGGCAAAATGCATAAAGTGCTTCTGCTGCCATGAGGTCTGCCCGCACGATGCTATTAATATAAAGAGAAATCTATTTGCTAAGATGATATGGCAGTAGCGAAAGCGAGGTAATATGCCGATCCCGACTATCGAATGGAAAGACGGAAAGATAAAACTGGTTGATCAAACGAGACTACCGGCAGATTTCAGGTATATCTATTGCGGCGACTTGAGATCTCTCTGGCAGGCTATAAAGAAACTGAAGGTCAGAGGCGCTCCGGCAATCGGAATAGCCGGCGCGTTGGGCGTTCTCTTGGTTTCCGAAAAATCAAAGAGAAAGAATTTCAAAAGTTACAAGAGAGAGGTCCTTAGCTCTATAAGATATCTTGCCTCGAGCAGGCCCACCGCAAGAAATCTCTTCTGGGCTCTCGAAAGAATGGAAAGAGCGCTTTTATCGAATAAGAAGAGAGACGTGGCGGATATCAAGACGATCTTAAAAAAAGAGGCATTCGGGGTGATAAGAGAAGATAAAGAGATATGCCGAAGGATGGCAGGACATGGGGCTGCTTTAGTTAGAAAGAGAGACCGGATACTTACGCATTGCAATGCCGGAGGGCTCGCCACCGCAGATTACGGAACGGCCTTAGGGGTTTTATTCGAGGCAAAAAGGCTTAAAAAAGAGATCACTGTTTATGTAGATGAGACAAGGCCGCTTTTACAGGGGGCGCGGCTTACGAGCTGGGAACTTAAAAAGGCCGGTATAAAGACTATCCTCATCTGCGATAACATGGCTGCGTCATTAATGGCTGAAGGAAGAATAGATAAAATTTTTGTCGGGGCCGACAGGATTGCCCGTAACGGCGACACCGCAAATAAGATAGGGACATACAGCCTTGCGGTATTGGCAAGATATCATAGGGTGCCCTTCTACGTCGTGGCGCCTACTTCGACATTCGACTTAAATCTAACAAACGGCAAGAAGATTCCCATAGAAAAGCGCGATAAAAAAGAGGTACTGGAGTTTGGCGGTAAGAGGATCGCCCCAGCCGGCATAGATGCATATAATCCCGCATTCGATGTAACGCCGCATAAACTCATAACAGCCATCGTTACCGAAGAAGGGGTCTTAAGGCCGCCTTATAATAAGAGTATCAAATACGATGAGACTAAAAGATATAGGTGAATCCGGATTGATCGATAGGATTTCGAAAAGAATCAAAGTCGATAAGACAGTAATAAAGGGCATCGGCGATGACGCGGCTGTTATCAGATGGAAAAAAGATAAATATCTGCTCTTTGCTCAAGACATGGTAATAGAAGGGGTACACTTTAAAAGAACCGATTCGCCTTTCGGCATCGGGCACAAGGCGCTGAGTGCAAATATCAGCGACATAGCTGCTATGGGAGGACTGCCCCGATACGCGTCTCTCTCTTTAGGAGTGCCTAAGAATCTTAGCTTAAGGTATGTTGACGATATTTACAGAGGTATTAAGGCGATAGCCAAGAGATTCGGTGTGAACATAATCGGCGGCGATACCAGCTTATCAGAGAAGATAATTATCGACATCGCGGTGATCGGAGAGGTAAAGAGGAATGAGTTGGTTCTGCGTTCCGGCGCAAGGCCCGGTGATTTTGTAATAATTACAGGCGCGCTCGGCGGTTCCATAAAGGGAAGGCACTTGAGTTTTATACCCAGGGTTGATGAATCACTCTTTTTAGTCCGCAATTTCAGGATAAATTCCATGATAGATATATCAGACTCACTCTCCAGCGACCTTAATCAGATCTGCAGGCATAGCCGCGTAGGGGCAAGGATCTATGAAAGCCTGATACCGCTCTCAAGGGAGAGCAATTCCGTAAAGGACGCCTTATGCGACGGCGAGGACTTTGAACTCTTGTTTACAGTACAAAGAAAAGATTTTAAAGATTTATTAAGGAAATTCAGAAATAGATTTAATATCCCTCTTACCGTGATAGGTGAAGTAAGAGAGAGAAGATATGGTATAGAGATAGTAAGCCGGTCAGGAAAGGCCTCTCTATTAAAGCCGGCTGGCTTCGCTCACTTTTAAGGGACGGTCTTTAGTTTTATATGAAAGCGATTATTTCAAAAGGTATAGACGGGACTGTAGGGATTGGCGCAAAACTGGGCAGACTGCTTAAGGGCGGCGATGTCGTTGCTTTGGTCGGAGAGCTTGGTTCGGGCAAGACAACCCTTGTAAAAGGGATAGCAGAGGGACTCGGCGTCAAGGACTCAAGATATGTAAACAGCCCTTCATTTGTGATAATCAAGGAATATAGAGGTAATCTTCCCCTCTACCATTTCGACATATATAGATTGGATAGTCCTTCTGACATGGAGACCGTCGGGTATAGGGAGTATTTCTACGCAGACGGGGTGAGCGTCATAGAATGGGCAGACAAGATTAAAGAGCTCCTGCCGGATGAATATTTAAATATAGAGCTCTCCATAAAAGGCAAAAGCGAAAGAGAGATAAAGATTATTCCCAAGGGGACTCGATACGACGACCTCTTAAGGAGATTGAAGTTATGAACCCCGTTAGACCTCTAAGAGGTACTGATAGGGTTGACGCTCAGGATTTGTAGGGCAGGTTTAAACCTGCCCTACAAATCAGGCAGAAATATAATTGAAAGGAGGTCTAACGGGGTGAAGATATTAGCTATCGAGACGTCGACCAGGAATTTAAGCATCGCAGTAGCGGATGAAAATTCTATATTGGCCGAATATAAGGGTGACTCGGTATTAAGACATTCACAGGACCTCATTCCTAATATAGAGATACTGCTAAAGAAGACCGGCTTAGGTCTGGCCGATATAGACTGTTTCGCAGTAAGTATAGGACCGGGTTCTTTTACCGGTTTAAGGGTGGGTGTCTCCATTATAAAAGGGCTTAACATGGTTACGAATATACCCATAGTTACGGTTCCCACGCTGGATGTCATTGCCTGCAATGTCTTAGATACCCCTACCCCTATATGCGTCATATTGGACGCAAAAAAGAAAAATATATATAGTTCTTTATACAGAGTTAAAGACGGTGATATAATAAGAACGTGGGATTACCTCCTCGTCCCGCCCGATGAATTAATTGAGAGAATAGACGATAAAGACGAAGAGATCTTATTCCTGGGAGACGCCATATCTTTTTACGGAGACCTTATTAGAGAAAGGCTTAAGAACGCAAAATTGGCCGATAGGAAATACTGGTTTCCGGATGCAAAGAGAGTGGCGCGCCTGGGAAGGAACAAATTTAAGAGAAGAGAGTTCGAAGACGCAGATGGTTTGGTGCCTATGTATATGTATTCAAGAGAATGCAACGTGAGGGGTATCGACAGATGACAAAGACCTTTAGGCCGACGTGGGCAGAAGTCAATCTCGGCGCGCTCAAGTACAACTATAACCAAATCCAGCGGCTGGTAGGCAGGGATGTAAAGCTTATGGTGGTAGTAAAGGCAAACGCTTACGGCCACGGTTTGGTAGAGGTCTCAAAGGCGTTGGCAAAGATGGGCGTGGATTATCTAGGCGTGGCCACCGTCGACGAGGCGCTTCTTTTAAGAAAGAGGCGCTTAAGAAAGCCCATATTGGTCCTGGGCTCCATCCTTCCGGATGAAGTAGGCGCCGCATTGAAGAATAACATATCGCTTACCCTTGCCAATAACGAGCTTCTAAACATTATAGAGAAGAAGGCCGACTCCTTAAAGACCACCTGCAGGGTCCACATAAAGATAGATACCGGCATGGGAAGAATCGGCGCTTGGCACGAAGACGAAGCGGAACTCCTCATAGATAAGACGATCTCTTCGAAATCTATAGATGTGGAGGGTGTCTATACGCATTTCTCCTCGGCCGCAAGGGACAAGGTATACACCTCTTATCAGATAGAATCTTTTGAAAACCTCATAGGTAAATTGCTTAACAGAAATTTCAACATCCCTTACAGACATGCCGCAAACAGCATAGCCACCGTTAACCTTAAAAGATCACACCTGAATTTAGTGAGACCAGGCCTTATCGTATACGGCATGTATCCAAAGAAGGGTTTTAAGAGGTTTATAAATTTAAAACCGGTCTTATCATTAAAGACAAAGATAGTCTACTTAAAGAATGTCCCGCCGGGAAGGTCGATAAGTTACGGCAGGACCTATCTTACACAAGAGCATACCAGGATTGCCACACTCCCAATCGGCTATGCGGACGGATATGGAAGGATCTTATCCAATAAGGCCGAAGTCCTTGTGAAGGGCGAAAAGGCGCCGGTCGTGGGCAAGGTTACAATGGACCAGACCATGATAGATGTCGGCCACATAGAAGATGTGAAGATCGGAGATGAGGTTGTATTAATCGGAAGACAGGGGAAGAATGAGATAACCACAGAAAGACTCGCAAGATTGGCAGGAACCATACCTTACGAGATAGTATGCTCCATAACCGACCGCGTCCCGCGTATATATAAACGATAGCCGAGATTTACCAAAGATGTCACCGGACAAAAAGACTCTATTAATATCCGCTATTCTAATAATAGTCTTAAGCCTCGCCATCTACGCCAATTCCTTAAACTGCAGATTCATCTGGGATGATGAGCTCTTGATAGAAGGGAGCCCCCGCATAAAAGACTGGCGCAACACGCCAAAGATATTTACTGAATCCATGGTAGAGGGGTCCGGATTAAGAGGTATATATTACCGCCCGCTTCAGATGTTTACCCATATGATAGATTATTACCTCTGGGGACTGGATGCAAGGGGCTACCATCTTGTAAGCATACTCTTCCATGCCATGGTAGCCTTGTCTCTATACTGGCTCATCAACGTCATCTTCGAAGACAAATTATTATCCCTGTTCGCAAGTATACTCTTTTTAGTCCACCCTATCCAGACAGAGGCGGTAACATACATCTCGGGCCGTTCAGACCTCTTGTCCGCGCTCTTTATGCTTCTATGTTTTATACTTTATATAAAAGGGCTTCGCTCTGAAAATATAGTAAGGCACCTTCTTATGATATCATGCTACATACTGGCGCTCCTATCAAAGGAGAATAGTATCATACTGCCTCTCCTCTTTATGATTTATCACTATGTATCAAAAGAGAGATTTAAAATAGCCGTATTTACGCCGATAGCCGGATGCGCCGTTATATATCTTATCTTAAGATCAAACGCTGCCTTATGCAGCACACCATGGATTAATACGATCCCCGAGAGGGTTCCGGGATTCTTTGCGGCCGTTGTAACTTATATAAGACTCATGATCTTGCCCTTCAATCTCCACGTCGACTATGGAGGCATACTCTTTAGCTTTAAAGACCCCATAGTAATAACAGGATTCTTTATAACAATCTCTCTTTTATCTCTATCCTTTATAAAAAGAAAGAAGAATAGGCTCGTCTCTTTTTCTATTCTTTGGTTTTTCATCGCCCTCATACCCGTCTCCGGTATTTATCCGCTGCCATTCTACATGGCGGAGCACTTTCTCTATTTTCCCATAATAGGGTTTGTCTTAGTCATGGCAGGCGCAATAACGCGCCTATACAGGACAAAGAAGTTTCATCTCCCCGCGCTCCTTTTTATAATCGCCATATCTTCAATACATTCGTATCTTACATTAAGACAGAATAGTTACTGGAGAGAACCTATAGCCTTTTACGAGAGGACATTGAGACTCTCGCCGGAAAGCCTGATGATGCGCATCAATCTCGCCGGCATATACGAAAGAAAAAATGATAAGAAGAAGGCAATATCCTTATATAAAGAGATAGTAGAACTCGACCGGAACCATACAGCGACGTATTATAACATCGGGAGGATATACTTAGGTCTCGAAAATTATAGAGAGGCTATAAGGTTCTTCAAAAAAGCGGTAGAGGTCAATCCGGATTACGCAAGAGGATATAACGGCCTGGGGCTGGCATATGCGAAAAGGGGCGACTGCGAAAAGGCGATGCCCTTTTTCAAAAAGGCCATCGAATCCAACCCTTATTATGCGGCTGCGTATAATAACGCGGGGAGTATCTGCCTGGCTATCGGCGAGAATAAAGAGGCCATGGAATTTTTTAATAAGGCCGTAGAGATAAACCCCCGTTACGCAGCCGGATATAACAGCCTCGGCAATTTATCTCTTGCCTCCGGCAGGAATAAGGAAGCTATAAAATTCTTTAGCGAGGCCGTAAAGATAAAGCCGGGTTTAGCCAAGGCGCACACAGGTCTGGCAAGGGCGTATTATTGCGATGGAGAGCATGAGGAGGCCCTTATGCATTATGATAAAGCAGCCGAACTCGGATGTGAAACAAACCCGGAATTAAGAAGCCTTTTAGAACCGCATCGGAGAGAATAAGGAGAATGGAAAAGATCACCGCTTTAATCGAGAAGAGGTTCAAGGTCATAGTCTGCCTCTTTTTTGTGGTCTACTTTCTCGTCGGATTAACCGTCTTTAAGGATTACGGTGTTTCATGCGACGAATCCCTTTCGAGGACAAGAGGGATATTGGCGTTTAACTATGTCTTTAAACACGACAAAGCGCTTCTTAGTTATGTTTACAGATACCATGGAACCGCTTTTGAGATACTTTTGGCGGCTATTGAGAAGACTTTGAATATGACAGAGAATATTAGAACCGTATATTTCATGAGACATCTGGCTACATTTCTTCTATTTTTTACCGGAGTAATCTTTTTTTATTTTTTATGTAAGTATAGATTCCAAAGCTGGAAGGTAGGCCTTTTGGGGAGTCTATTTCTTATCTTAAGCCCGAGGATATTTGCCCATTCATTCTATAATCCGAAGGATATCCCGTTTACCGCGGTTTTTATAATAAGCATATATACATTAATCGGGTATTTGAATAAGAAGACCCTGTCTGGGGCCGCTCTTCATGCGGGGGCTTGCGCCGTCTTATTCAACATACGCCTAGCCGGAATCATCGTCCCTCTCTTCACCGCCAGCTTTATCATCGCTGATTTGTCGATAGCAAGACGGACGATGAGAAGAAGGATAATCGGTAACTTTTCGGCTTATCTAATTCTACTGACCTTTCTTATCGTGCTTCTATGGCCGGTTCTTTGGGAAGGCCCGCTCTCTCATTTTAAGGATATATTAAGGCTTATGCAATGCTATAATTGGACAGGCGACGTTTTATACTTTGGAAATTACATACATAACACAGAATTGCCTTGGCATTACATTCCCGTATGGATAGCTATATCGACGCCGCTACTCTATACAATTTTATTTTTTATCGGGTCATCTTTTTCTATAAGCGCGTTATTAAAAAACCGGACGGAGTTTTATATTAAAAGAAGAGATGACCTTATATTTTTAATGTGGTTCTTTCTTCCTTTAGCGGCTGTCATTATGCCCAGGTCCGGTCTATACGATGCATGGCGGCATCTCTTTTTTATCTATCCGGCACTTTTGATATTTTCCTTAATAGGATTGACGCTTATCGTTGAATTTATAAAACCAAGATTGCGGGGCTTGAGATATACGGCCTTCAAAGTAATCCTTATTTTGATTACGGTATCGAGTCTTCTTAATGCCGCAATATTTATGATAAGGTATCACCCCTACCAAAACCTCTTCTTTAACGTATTGGCCGGCAGAGATATGGAAGCGGTGAAGGATAGCTTTGAATTGGATTACTGGGGCCTCTCATACAGAAAGGCCCTTGAGCATATTTTAAAAAACGACAAAAAAGATACGATAAAGATCTATCCGCGCAATCTGCCGGTAGAGAACAATCTTCTTATGCTCCCCCTTAAGGATAAGGAGAGGGTGGTTCTTGTAGAGGACCCCAAGAAAGCAGGATATTTCTTAACCAATTACAGATGGCACAAGAGTGAGTATCCTTTCAAAGACGAGCATTATACGGTAAAGATAGGAGATACGAAGATTATAGCCGTATATAAGCTTAGCAGGTAACTCTTTTATAACTCCCTTATTTTCCTTTGACAGTTCCCGCCTATGTGTTATAATATATGCTTAATATCATAAGGGATGAAATTATGTGCCGTAGGGCACACTTAAGTGTGCCCTACGGCTAACAAGGAGAAGGGATATGAGGAGTGACAAGATCAAGAAAGGCATAGAGAGGGCGGGAAATAGGTCCCTTTTATACGCTACGGGACTATCTAAGAAAGAGCTGAATAAGCCTTTTATAGCCGTTATTTCAAGTTTTAGCGATATAATCCCGGGCCACGTGGGGATGAGGCGCTTGGAAAGGTTTATAGAGAGGGGTGTCTGCGCAGGCGGGGGTGTGCCGTTTATGATGGGCGTTCCTGGAGTATGTGACGGTATAGCTATGGGTCATGAAGGGATGAAATATTCGCTCGCTTCCCGAGAGGCCATAGCGGATATGATAGAGACGGTTGTGCGGGCCCACGCTTTCGACGGCATGGTCTGCCTGACAAACTGCGATAAGATTACACCCGGCATGCTCATGGCTATAGCCAGGGTTAACATACCTTCGATTGTTGTTACTGCCGGTCCTATGCTTTCAGGGAGAATCGGCAAGAGACGGCTCTCTTTGGTAAGAGATACATTCGAGGCGGTCGGGCGGCTCAATAAAGGCGTTATTACACAACATGAATTCAATCAGCTGGAAGAGTGTGCATGCCCCGGTTTCGGCTCATGCCAGGGGCTATACACGGCAAACTCAATGTCATGTATTACAGAGGCTATCGGTATCTCTCTGCCCGGATGCGGTTCGTCTCTGGCAGTTTCGGCGAAGAAGGAACGCATAGCCTTTGAAAGCGGCGAGAGGGTTGTGAATCTGACAAGAAGGAATGTGACTCCGTCGAGCATTCTCAACAGGAAATCTCTCGAGAACGGGATAACTGTCGATATGGCATTGGGCGGTTCCACAAATACCATTCTACACCTGCTGGCGCTGGCGCATGAGGCGGGCGTAAATATCCCCTTAGAGAAATTTGACCATATAAGCGAGTCTATCTCACACATAGTGAATATAAGGCCCGGCGGCGAATATTTCATGGAAGACCTTGAATTCGCGGGCGGGATTCCGGCTGTGCAAAAGAGGCTCCGCAATAAGATAAACGACTGCATGACGGTAAGCGGAAAATTGGTGAGTCAGATAGCGCGCGAGGCCAAGATATTCGATGAAGAGGTTATAAGGACATTGAATAAACCTTTCCATCCCCAGGGAGGTATCACGGTCTTGAAGGGAAACCTTGCCCCCGAAGGCGCGGTCATAAAGAGGACCGCTGTGTCATCCAAGATGATGCGCTTTAAAGGCAGGGCCGTCTGCTTTAATTCCGAAGAGGAAGCGATGAAGTCTATACTAGCCGGCAGGATAAAGAAGGGTGACATCATCGTCATAAGGTACGAGGGGCCTAAAGGCGGTCCGGGGATGAGGGAGATGCTCTCTCCGACTTCAAGCGTTATCGGAATGGGCATGGGCGAGGAAGTCGCCCTTATTACAGACGGCAGGTTCTCTGGCGGGACCAGGGGGCCGTGTATCGGCCATATTGCGCCGGAGGCCCAGATGGGCGGACCGCTCGCAATTGTTAAGGACGGCGATGAGATTTCTATAGATATACCGAAGAAGAAACTCAATCTTAATGTATCCCAGCGCGAGATTCAGAATAGGTTTGCGCAATGGGTTCCACCGCAGCCCAAAGTGAAGAAGGGGTACCTTGCCAGGTACGCAAGGTTCGTTACGTCAGCATCAAGAGGGGCGGTGTTTGAGATATGATGGGTTCGACGCGCCCGCTTCGCGGGCTTGTGCTTCGACGTTGCTCAGCATCGTTCGAAGCATCGTGAGCTTGTCGAACGACTCACCATCATACTAAGCGACCGAAAGGAATCAAAGTATGACAAAACTATCAGGCGCAAAGATATTAATAGAGTCATTAAAGAAAGAGAAAGTCGATATTATGTTCGGTTATCCGGGCGGTTCTGTCTTGCCCATATTTGACGTGCTTTACGATGCGCCGATAAAGTTTGTATTGACCAGGCACGAACAGGGCGCGGCCCATGCGGCTGACGGATACGCGCGCGTTACCGGCAGGCCCGGAGTCTGTATTGCTACATCAGGGCCGGGGGCGACAAATCTCGTTACGGGGATCGCTACCGCATATATGGACTCTGTCCCCCTGGTTGCCATCACGGGACAGGTAAAGACATTTCTCATAGGAAACGACGCTTTTCAGGAAGCGGATGTTACCGGTATAACGAGGCCTATTACAAAGCACAACTATCTTGTAAAAGACGTTAGAGACCTTGCCCGGATAATTAAGGAGGCATTCCATATAGCGTCAACCGGAAGGCCCGGGCCTGTTGTTATAGATATACCCGTAGATGTCCAGCTTCATGAGACAGAGTTTCATTATCCTAAAGAGGCTGATATAAGGGGGTACAAGCCTACTTATGCCGGTCACATAGGACAGATTAAACGGGCGGCAAAGGCGATAAATGCAAGCAGGCGCCCTATCATCTACGCAGGGGGAGGTATAATTATCTCCGCCGCCTCTAATGAACTGTATGAATTTGCGACAAAGGCAAATATACCTATTACAACGACGATGCTCGGCCTGGGAGGCTTTCCCGAGACGCACAAGTTATCTCTTGGTATGCTCGGTATGCATGGGACTGTCTACGCGAATCATGCCATAATGGATTCGGACCTCATAATCGCCGTCGGGGCAAGGTTCGATGACAGGGTAACGGGAAAGGTTGATGAATTCGCTCCTCATGCAAAGGTTATACACATAGACATTGATCCGTCCAGCGTGAGTAAGAATATAAAGGTGCATATCCCTATAGTCGGTGACGCAAAGAGCGTCTTGCAGGAATTGAATAAACTGGTCGGTAAGGTCGATACCAAGGAATGGCTTGCAAAGATAGAGACCTGGAAGAAGAAAGGCCCGCTCACCTTTAAAGATGACGATAAGTTAAGGCCTCAATATGTCGTAAAAGAGATTTACGAAGCGACAAAAGGCGAGGCCATAATCACGACAGAAGTGGGCCAGAACCAGATGTGGGCCGCTCAATTCTACACATACACAAAACCGAGGACGTTTCTCTCAAGCGGCGGCCTGGGGACTATGGGGTACGGTTTCCCCGCGGCCATAGGCGCGCAGATGGGGATGCCGGACAAGATAGTCTTCGACATAGCCGGAGACGGAAGCATACAGATGAATATACAGGAGCTCGCTACGGCGGTTAATAATAAACTGCCTGTAAAGGTCGCCATTATGAGTAACTGTTACCTCGGCATGGTGAGACAGTGGCAGGAGCTCTTTTATAAAAGGAGATATTCATATACGCACCTTGAGGGGTGTCCTGATTTTGTGAAGATCGCCGAAAGTTACGGCGCCGCAGGCATAAGGGTTACAAAGAAGAAAGACGTAAGGCCTGCCATAGAGAAGGCATTGGCTATAAATAAGCCGGTCTTTTTGGATTTCCGTGTGGAGGAAGAAGAGAACGTATTTCCTATGGTCCCTGCGGGACAGGCTATAAATAGAATGATCGGCGGCATGGCCTAAGTCCTAACCTGGTAAGACCTAGCCGGGTAAAAATAAGGAGGGTTAGCGGAAGTGAAACGTGTAATCGGCGTGTTGGTTGAGAATAAATTCGGCGTCCTTGCGCATGTCTCTGGGCTCTTTAGCGCGCGCGGATTTAATATTGCATCGCTCGCAGTGGGCGAGACGGAAGATCCCACCGTGTCGCGCATAACCATCGTCGTTGAAGGCGATGAAAGGACACTGGAGCAGATAAAGAAGCAGCTAAACAAATTGATAGACGTAATAAAGATTTTTGACCTTACAAATAAAGACTTTATCGACCGCGAGCTTATCCTTATAAAGGTGAAGATTACCGCAAAGAATAGGCGCGATGTCATAAAGATAATAGAGACTGTCGGAGGGGTCGTTTCCAATGTGAATTCGGAGACGCTTACCGTGGAAGCGGCCGGCGACCAGAATAAGATAAATACCCTCATAGAACTTTTAAGGCCCTTCGGCATAAAGGAGATAGTGAGGACCGGAAGGATCGCTGTAGCAGTGGAAGGCAAGAAGAAATAAGACGGAGGAACCAAGATGGCTAAGATATATTATGACAAAGACGCAGATTTAAATATTCTGAAGGAGAAGAATGTTGCGATTATCGGATACGGCATACAAGGGCGCGGCCAGAGCCTCAATTTAAGAGATAGCGGGCTCAATGTCATTGTATCAGAACTTGAAGGCACCGCAAATTACCAGACCGCCCAAAAAGACGGATTTAAGCCTGTCCCGGCTGATAAGGCCGCAAAAGAGGCCGACGTAATACAGATACTTACTCAGGATCACGTGCAGGCAAAGGTCTATAAAGGTTCTATCGCGCCGAATCTTAAGCCGGGTAAGGCGATTCTCTTTTCACACGGATTCAATATACATTTTGGCCAGATAGTTCCCCCTAAGGATATCGATGTAATAATGGTAGCGCCCAAAGGTCCGGGCGCCCTTGTGAGAAAGATGTATGAGGAGAAAAAAGGCGTGCCCTGCCTCATCGCCATATTTCAGGAGTATACGGGAAAGGCATTGCAGATAGGCCTTGCTTATGCGAAGGCTATAGGGGGTACTATGGCCGGAGTTATAGAGACTACATTTAAGGAAGAGACCGAGACGGATCTATTCGGCGAGCAGACGGTATTATGCGGAGGCGTTACAGAACTAATCAAGGCCGGTTTCGACACATTGGTTGAGGCGGGTTACCAGCCGGAGATCGCATATTTCGAATGCCTGCATGAGTTGAAGCTTATCACGGACTTAATCTATCAAGTGGGTATTCAAGGGATGAGAAAGAGAGTCTCCGATACGGCGGAATACGGCGATTTGACCCGAGGCAGGCGCATCATAAGCGACCAGACGCGAAAGGAGATGAAGAAGATTTTGGATGAAATACAGACAGGGAAGTTTGCCAAGGAATGGATCGAAGAGAATAATTCCGGAAGGCCTGTATTTAATTCACTCTCAAAGAAAGACGACGCGCTCTTGGTAGAGAGAATCGGAAGAGAATTGCGTGCCATGATGCCCTGGATAGGAAAATAGTATGGATAGAATAACGATATTTGATACCACATTGAGAGACGGAGAGCAATCTCCCGGCGCAAGCTTGAACTCAAAAGAGAAACTTGAGATAGCCTGGCAGCTCAAACGCCTGGGCGTAAATGTCATAGAAGCAGGATTTCCCATAGCCTCCCCCGGTGATTTTGCGTCGGTAAAAGAGGTGGCTTCAAAGATCAAGGGGCCGGTTATATGCGGGCTTGCGCGCTCGAAGAAGGCGGATATAGACGCGGCCTTCAAGGCGGTGAAATATTCGTCAAGGCCCAGGATCCATCTCTTCCTGGCTACATCCAGGATACATATGAAGTATAAGCTTAAGAAGGCCGAGGATGAGATATTGAGACTCGCGGTATGGGCCGTAAGGTACGCGCGGTCTAAAGTTAAGGATGTCGAGTTTTCTCCGGAAGATGCCTCAAGGACCGACAGGCGCTTTCTCTATCGTGTGCTGGAAGCCGTGATAGATGCAGAGGCGACTACCGTGAACATCCCGGATACGGTGGGATATGCCGTGCCTTTTGAATTCGGCGATCTCATAGCATCGATAAAAGCGAACGTCCCCAACATAGAAAAGGCGGTGATAAGCGTCCACTGCCACAATGATCTTGGATTAGGGGTGAGTAATTCCCTTGAGGCGGTAAAGAACGGCGCCGGGCAGATCGAGTGCACTATAAACGGACTCGGCGAGCGGGCCGGCAATGCGTCATTGGAAGAGATAGTAATGGCATTGGACACGAGAAAGGACCTCTTTGGGAAGAAGACCTCGATAAATAAGAAAGAGCTTTATAAGACGAGCCGCCTCGTCAGCAAGCTTACGGGTATACCGGTACAGCCGAATAAAGCTATAGTGGGTAAGAATGCGTTCAGCCACGAAGCCGGCATACACCAGGATGGCATATTAAAGAAGCGCAAGACCTATGAGATAATGAGGTCGGAGGATGTCGGTTTCGGAAAGACTAAACTGGTTCTCGGCAAACATTCAGGCAGGCACGCTTTCAGCGAAAGACTTAAAGAGCTTGGCTTCCATCTTTACGGAAAGGAATTGGACAGGGCCTTTAAGATATTTAAAGAACTCGCGGATAAGAAGAAAGAGATTTACGACGAGGATCTAGAGACGATAGTCGAGGATGAATTAAGCGCCATACCGCAGATCTACAAACTCCAGAACCTGCGTTTTACAAGCGGGACAGATATCACGCCGAACGCAGAGGTGGCTATTAAGGTAGGGCGAAAGACCATCAAGAAGTCCTCAACCGGGGACGGTCCTGTTGATGCCTGCTACAAGGCGATTGATATAATAACGGGCATAAAAGGACGGCTCTTGGATTATTCTATTAAGGCCGTGACAAGCGGCAAAGACGCCTTGGGAGAGGTAACCATAAGGTTGAAGGCAGCGGCCAAAGAGGTGAGCGGCAGGGGTTCCAGCACGGATATTGTTGAGGCCAGCGCCAAGGCTTATCTAGACGCTGTAAATAAGGTAGCGCATAGGAAGAGATAGAATGTTAAATCCGAAGTCCGAAATCCGAAATCCGAAAAAAATTCGAAATCCGAATTTTCAAAATTCTGAAGTGTTTTTTTGACCATTTAAATTTTGGTCATTCGATATTGTTTCGAATTTCGATATTCGTATTTCGGATTTAACACATCTTATTGACATGAAACAAACATACGGTTTAATAGGTTATCCTGTAAAACACAGCTTATCTGCGAGGATGCATAACGCGGCATTTAAGCACCTAGAGATAGATGCCGAGTATGAGCTCTTTGAGATAAAACCCGGAGAGCTTAATGATTTTTTCTCATCATTTAAAGAGAGGCTTTCAGGCATAAATATAACCATTCCGCATAAGGAGGCATCCATTAAATATGTGGATGCGGTAGATAAAATTTCTGATGCGATAGGAGCTATCAATACCGTAGTTTTAGAGAATGACAGACTTCACGGTTACAATACGGATGTAATAGGTTTTTTAAAATCTCTTAAGGAAGATTTAAAGTTTAAACCTGCTGGTAAAAGAGCGGTTGTATTTGGGGCTGGCGGAGCAGCGAGGGCAGTTACCTTTGCCCTTCTTTTCGAAGAAATTGAGCAGATTGTATTAGTGGATATAGATACCAAGAAAGCGGCATTACTGGCGGATGAGTTACAAAAAGATGGGTGCAATGCAATTGCTGTTGAGAAGGACCCGATGGCGATAAAAGAACTATTGCTTAATTCAGATCTGGTGGTTAATGCAACGCCCTGCGGGATGAAGAAGGGCGACCCAGAACTCTTAGATCCGAACTTTTTACATGATAAATTAGCCGTTTTTGATTTGATCTATAACCCTCTAGAGACAAGATTGATTAAGGAAGCAAAAGAGAAGGGCTGTAATGCCGTAAACGGCCTCGGTATGCTTTTATATCAAGGCGCAGCCGCATTTCGATTATGGACAAAAAAGCCCGCGCCGATCGGAATTATGAAGGAGGCCTTGGAGTGATAGGGGCAATCGTATTTATTTTCGGCTTAGTGGTAGGGAGTTTTCTTAACGTATGCGTATACCGCCTGCCCAAGAATGAGTCTATAATTACACCGAGATCACATTGTGTATCATGCGGGAAGACCATCCCGTGGTACGACAACCTGCCGCTTGTAAGTTTTCTCCTTTTACGCGGGAGATGCCGTTTCTGTAAAAAGCGCATATCAATTCTGTATTTTGTCATTGAACTTTTGACGGCCCTTATCTTTTTGGCGTTATTTACGCATTTCGGGCTGTCGATTGAAACCGTGATCTTTGCCGCGCTTGCAAGCGCGCTTGTAGTCGTAAGCTTCATAGATTTGAAGATTCAGGAAATCCCTGATGAGATTACGCTGCCCGGTATCGGTGTCGGAATCATATTATGTTTTGTTTTTCCCGGTGTAATATCGCAGGATACGCATCTATCCGGTCTTTTGCATTCGGCATTAGGGGCGCTTGTAGGAGGCGCGGTTATATATTTAATGGGAGTGCTTGGAGAATTGCTTTTCAAGAAAGAGGCCATGGGCGGAGGGGATGTAAAGCTTATGGCGATGATGGGCGCGTTCTTAGGCTGGAAGCTTATTTTGTTGACGTTCTTTCTTGCGCCGTTTTTTGGTTCGGTTGTTGGAATCATCCTTAAGATAAAGAATAAGCAAGATGTAATCCCCTATGGGCCGCACCTTTCTATTGCGGGCATAGCTTGCCTCTTTTGGGGGGAGAAGATCCTTAACACTATATTGTTTTATTGAATGAGGCCCGGACTTACGGAGCGTAAGCGAACGTAAG
Organism: Candidatus Omnitrophota bacterium; assembly: GCA_016783555.1. Classification (GTDB taxonomy): domain Bacteria; phylum Omnitrophota; class Gorgyraeia; order JABMRJ01; family JABMRJ01; genus BS750m-G22. The sequence continues at coordinate 33,342 of JADHWH010000003.1, forward strand.
TCCGTTGGCCGAATTCAACCCTTGACATTTTGTCTATGAATTTGATAGGGCAAAATGTCAAGGGTTCAATTCGCACGTTCATAGAAGAGTTTCAAGGGAGATGTATTTACGAAAAATCAAAGATTTTTCGTAAATCCAGTACTCATTGAAGGAGGAAACCATGTTAAAATATTTGACCGCAGGCGAATCCCACGGTGAGGCCATTATAGCGATACTGGAGGGCATGGTCTCTGGATTAAAGGTAAGTTCAAGCGTCATAAACAGAGAGCTTAAGAGGCGTATGCAGGGTTATGGGAGAGGCGAGAGGATGGGGCTTGAGAAAGACGCTGTAAATATCATATCCGGCTTAAAGAACGGCGCTACGCTGGGAAGCCCGATAGCGATGGTCGTCAACAACAAAGATTTTTCCATAAGCAGCCTTAATGCCTTAAGCAGTCCAAGGCCGGGCCATGCGGACTTGGCAGGCGCGCTTAAGTACGGCCATAAAGATTTGAGAAATATCCTGGAGAGGGCGAGCGCCAGAGAGACCGTGGCGCGCGTCTCTGTAGGAACTGTATGTAAAATATTGCTTATGGAGTTCGGCATAGATATCTTAAGCCACGTCGTTATGATAGGCGGCGTAGAGGCCCATACAAAAGATCTCACTTTCGATGAATTGCGCACGTTAGCCGAGAAGTCCCCCGCAAGGTGCGCCGATGAGGCCGCCACAAAGCTTATGTGCGAGGAGATAGATAACGCGAAGGATGCCGGTGATACATTGGGCGGCGCTTTCGAGATTTTAGTAAAGAACGTACCGCCGGGGCTGGGCAGCCATGTGCAGTGGGACCGCAAGCTCGACGGAAATTTAGCCAGATCGCTCATGTCTATCCAGGCCATTAAAGGCGTTTCTGTCGGCCTCGGCGCCATAGCGGCGCGGAGGAGAGGCAGCCAGTGCCATGATGAGATAATCTATATAAGGGAGAGGGGTTTTTCGAGAAAGACCAACAATGCCGGCGGTATAGAAGGCGGCATCTCTAACGGAGAAGAGATAGTGTTGCGGGCATATATGAAGCCCATAGCCACTCTCAAGCGCCCCTTAAGGAGCGTGGATATAAAGACAAAGAAGCAGGCAAAGGCGGAGGTAGAGAGAGCGGATATTACCGCCGTGCCTGCGGCAGGCGTAATAGGCGAGGCCGTAACGGCCTTTGAGATCGCCAACGCCATGTGCGTGAAGTTCGGCGGTGATTCACTTAGTGAGATGAAGAGGAATTTTGAAGGATATTTGGAACAGGTAAAGGAGTTTTAAAGTATAACAATTGTTAAATCCGAAGCACGAAATCCGAAATTCGAAACAAATTCAAATTTTTAAATGTCTAAAACGCTCAGTTTTGGTCATTTGGATTTTGGCAATTTGAAAATTGTTTCGGATTTCGATATTCGAATTTCGAATTTAAAGATTAGATATCTTATGAAAAACATAGTGCTGGTTGGATTTATGGGGACGGGCAAAACCGTGATTGCAAAGAGCCTTGCCCGCAGATTGAAGATGAGGTATGTAAGCACAGACGATATTATTGAACAGAGAGAGAAGAGGCCCATTAGTGATATATTCGCAAAAGACGGAGAGTCTTACTTTAGAAGAGTAGAGAAAAGAATAGTTAAGGAAGTCTCTCTTATGAATAATATAGTAGTGGCGGCGGGCGGCGGCGTGGTTATCGATGAAGAAAACTTAAAGGACCTAAAAAAGAGAGGCGTTGTTATATGCTTGAACGCAAGCGCAGAAGATATACTGGAGAGGACAAAGACTTACGCGCACAGGCCGCTTTTAAATGTTCCCGACCCGCTGGGCAAGATCAGGGAATTACTGAGAGCGAGAGAGGCTTATTACAAGAGGGCGGATTACCAGATTAACACATCCGGCAGGACCAGAGATGTCGTGATCGACGAAATAGTCAGATTGTTAGAGAGGTTATGAATCCCGTTAGACCATTCTAACGGGATTCCATAAAGAGGTCTAACGGGATGAAATATAATATCGATGATTTGATACTGCTTAATATGGCGGGCATAGGCTCTGTAAGGCTGAATAAGCTCATCAGTTTTTTTGGAAGCATAGAGAATACCCTCAAGGCAAGCCAGGCAGATTTAGAGAGGCTTAATGATATCGGTCCTAAGCTGGCCCGGAAGATATCCAGGATAAGATATAAGGAGGGCCTAAAAAAAGAAGAGGGGCTTATAGGAAAAAACAGAGCCGCGGTCTTGGCTCTCTTTGATGACGCATATCCTGAGAACTTAAAAAATATATACGACCCGCCTTTGCTTCTTTATGTGAAGGGCGATATATTGCCGGAGGATAAGATAGCCGTCTCAATTGTCGGCTCAAGGAAGGCGAGTCTATACGGCATAAATATATGTCAGGAGATTTCACAACAGCTTGCGGGTTTCGGTGTCGCGGTAATAAGCGGCCTTGCAAGGGGAATAGACAGCGCCGCTCATAGAGGCGCGCTAAAGTCAGGCGGACGGACTTTGGCCGTATTGGGAAACGGCCTTGATTCTTTATATCCGCGCGAAAATAGAAGGCTGGCTGAAGAGATCGCCCGCTCCGGCGCTCTCATATCAGAGTTCCCTATGGAGATGCCGCCCATGCGGCAGAATTTTCCTATACGCAATAGGATTATAAGCGGCCTAAGCCTGGGCGTAGTCGTAGTTGAGGCGGCAAGAAAGAGCGGTGCGCTTATAACCGCCGCCTGCGCGCTCGATCAGGGAAGAGAGGTCTTCGCTGTGCCGGGCAAGGCCGGCACAGCAACAGCTATGGGTACGCACGGACTGATAAAAGAAGGGGCAAGACTTGCCGAAAGCGCGGATGACATAATAGACGAACTGAATCTAGCGCCGATTGGTTTAGACAACACAAGGAGAACTACAAGCGGTAGAGGTATGGGGGATAATATAAACAGAAGAAGCCTGACTAATCCCCAAAAAAAGATTTATAATATCTTGTCCGATGAGCCTATACATGTCGATGATCTTATAGACAAAAGCACTTTTCCGGCTGTAGAGGTGACAAGGTTACTTTTGGAATTAGAGATTAAGAAATTAGTTAGAGAATTACCGGGGAAGAATTTCGTCAAATGAGGCCATGATTTACGAAAATCGAAGATTTTCATAAATCATATGGCCGAATTTGACCCTTGACATTTTGCCTATGAATTTGATAGGGCAAAATGTCAAGGGTTTAATGCAACCCTTCAAAGAAGAGAAAAGGAGGAGATAGACTTACGAAAAATCTCCGATTTTTCGTAAGTCTAGGTCTTATTAAATATGGCAAAAAAATTAGTTATAGTCGAATCACCGGCCAAATCAAAGACTATAAACAAGTTCTTAGGGAAGGAGTACGTAGTCACATCAAGCATGGGCCATATAGTCGATCTTCCTAAGGGGCGCATGGGCATAGAGATAAAGAACGATTTCAAGCCGGAGTATGTCGTAATACCCGACCGCAAGAAGTATCTTACGAAGTTAAAGAAAGAGATTGAGGGCAAAACCGAGCTTTATCTTGCGCCTGACCCTGATAGAGAAGGAGAAGCAATAAGCTGGCACCTTTCCAATCTCTTAGGTAAGAAGAGAAAGGTATTCCGCGTCTCATTCAATGAGATAACCAAAGACGCGGTGTGCAGGGCATTTAAGAATCCGAACCCCAGCATAGATATGAATAAGGTGCATGCCCAGCAGGCAAGGAGGCTTCTGGATCGTATAGTCGGTTATACATTGAGCCCCTTATTGTGGAAGAAAGTGACCCGAGGCCTTAGCGCCGGCCGGGTACAATCGGTAGCGGTAAGGTTGATAGTTGAGAGGGAAAGGGCAATAAGGGCATTTGTGCCGCAGGAGTATTGGGAGATCGCGGCGCTCTTAAAGAAGGAAGAAGACGAGAGGCGGGCATTTACGGCAAAGCTGGAAAAGATTGACGATAAAAAGCCGGAAATTAAGACGGAAGATACCGCCAATAAGTTAGTAAGGGAAATAGAAAAAGAAGAATTCGTAGTATCCGATATAAAGGACTCGAAGAAGAAGAAGAAGGCTTCGCCGCCTTTTACTACGAGTGTCCTGCAGCAGGACGCGTTTAATAAGCTTCGCTTTCCTGTCAATAAGACTATGAGGATGGCGCAGCAGCTTTACGAGGGCATAGATTTAGAGAAGGATGAAAGCGTGGGTTTGATAACTTACATGAGGACTGATTCCGTGAGGATATCGGCTGACGGCCAGAAGGCGACACGCGAATACATCCTTAAGAAGTACGGAAAAGAGTATTATCCCGCCAATCCTAATGTATATAAATCTAAAAAGAGCGCACAGGAGGCCCATGAGGCCATAAGGCCTACACTGCCCCTAAGAGAACCCGAGAGCGTAAAGGGATTCTTAACAAGCGACCAATTTAGGCTTTATGAATTGATATGGAACAGATTCCTGGCAAGCCAGATGAGCCCTGCGCTTCTTTCTCTTACGCAGATAGACATCAAGGCCGGGAGATCTACATTTAGATCCAGCGGCACGAAAGTCATCTTCAAGGGTTTTATGGTTATTTATAAAGCAGAGCCGAAAAAAGATACGGATGACCGCCGCAAGGATATATGGAAGATACCGGTTCTGGAAGTCGGCGAAAAACTCAACCTGATAAAGCTCATGCCGAGCCAGCACTTTACAAAACCCCCGCCCAGGTATTCGGATGCGTCCTTGGTAAAGGACCTGGAGGAGAAGGGCATTGGAAGACCCTCCACATATGCCCCCATCATCTATACTATAATAATGAGAAACTACATGAAACGGGAGAAAGGATATCTTTACCCCACAGAATTGGGAGTGATAGTTAATGACCTTTTGATAGCGCACTTTCCCAAGGTCCTTAATATAAAATTTACGGCTACTATGGAAGAGGAGCTCGACGATGTAGAGAACGGCCAGATTAAATGGACAAAGGTCTTAAAGGATTTTTATGAGCCGTTTTCCAAAAATTTAGAACTCGCAAAAACGGCCATGGAGTCCGTAAAGAAGAAAGCGATAAAGACCGATGAGGTATGCAAAGAGTGCGGCAGGCCCATGGTTATAAAATGGGGCAGGCGCGGAAAATTCTTAAGCTGCTCAGGATTTCCCGAGTGCAGGTATTCACGCTCCATAACTACGGGCGTTAAGTGTCTGAATGAAGGCTGCGACGGGGAGTTGATAGAGAGGCGGTCAAAAAAGAGGGGAATGCGCTTCTATGGCTGCAGCAATTACCCCAAGTGCACCTATACGGCGAATAGACTGCCGGAAGAAAAAGATAAATCTCAAGGCCAGGATAGCCCGAAATAAACCTGCCCTACAGGTTTTCAGCTGATAGCAGAAAGCTAATTATGATGGATAGATATGTAGAAAAATTCATGAATTACCTAAAGATAGAAAAGGATGCCTCGCGGCATACAATAGTGAATTACACAGAGGATCTGAAGGGTTTTTCACATTTTTTGCAAAAAGTACCCCTGGAGGAGGTAGACTATTTAACCATAAGGAAGTTCCTTGCGACTCTGCGTTCAAAAGAATATGATAAGAGGACAATAGCCAGGAAGCTGTCGACATTAAGGTCTTTTTTTAAATTCTTATATAGAGAAGGCTATTTAAAGGTTAACCCCATGTCTACGGTATCTACGCCGAAGATAGACAAAAAACTCCCCCGCTTTTTAGATGTGGCCAACGTTGTAAAACTTATTGAATCGCCTGATATGAAGGATAGTTGCGGATTGAGAGACCGCGCCATAATGGAAATACTTTATAGTTCCGGAATGAGGGTAAGCGAGCTAGTCGGGCTCGATTGCGATGACGTCGATTTTATAGGCGGAGTGGCAAAGGTGATGGGTAAAGGCAAGAAAGAGCGCATCTGCCCCATCGGCGAAAAAGCGACAGGCGCTTTGAGAAATTACTTAAATAAGAAGACCGGGCATAATAGGGCATTATTTTTGAATAAGTCCGGTGGTCGTCTCAGCGACAGGAGTGTCAGGCGTATAATCGATAAGCACATACGTAAGATCAGCTTAAGAGATAAGATATCTCCTCATACACTGCGCCATTCATTTGCGACGCATCTTTTAGATAGAGGAGCGGATCTGAGGAGTGTCCAGGAGCTTTTGGGCCACAAGAATCTTTCGACCACCCAGATTTATACGCACATCACTCCCGAGAGACTAAAGTCCGTTTACGACAAGACACACCCGAGAGCATAAGCGTAGAAAAGGGTGCTAAACCCGAAGCACGAAGCCCGAAATTCGAAACAAATTCGAAATTCGAATTTTCAAAACTTTTTGTTTTGGTCATTCGCGATTTCGGTAATTCGTATTTGTTTCGGATTTCGATATTCGGATTTCGAATTTTACTATGACAATATTATACGATTTAATATTCGCGTTGTTCGCGATAGCATATCTTCCATATCTGGTCTTTACGGGAAGATGCCATAGGGACATTTTGCAGAGGTTCGGCCTATACCCCAAAGATATTATAGAGAATCTAAAGTGGAGAAAGGTAATCTGGGTCCATGCCGTAAGTGTTGGGGAGGTTATGGCCGCGCGGTGTTTCTGCGAGACCCTTCTTGAAAGGTACCCGCGGAAGAGATTGGTCATTTCAACTATTACGAAGACAGGGAACGATATAGCGAAGAAATTCTTCAGGGAGAGGGCAACCATTCTATATCTTCCCGTTGATATAAGCTTTGTCCTAAATAAGGTCTTTGGCAATATAGGACTTGAGTCTTTTATTATCATTGAGACCGAACTCTGGCCTAATCTTATAACGGCGCTCGATAGAAAGGGCGTTCCGATAACGCTTATAAACGGAAGGATCTCCCCTAAGTCTTACAGGCGGTACAGAAGAGTCAGGTTTTTGATAGAGGGATTGCTCCGAAAGATTACGCTCTTTTGCATGCAAAACGACGAGTACAAAGAGAGGATAATCGATATGGGGGCACCCCATGAGAGGGTATCTGTTACGGGAAACATGAAGTTTGATACAGCCGGCCCGCCGGGCATAGTAGAAAAATTGAATATCGAAGCCCTAAGGGGCGATTTAGGCCTTGCCGAAGATGCGGAACTCTTTATCGCGGGTTCTACGCACAGACCCGAGGAGGAGATGATTATAAGGATTTACAAAGACTTACTGGTCTCCTATCCCAGACTGAAGCTTTTGATCGCCCCACGTCATATAGAACGCGCTTCGGAGATAGAAGGGTTGATACGCAAATTTGATTTTAATCCGGTAAAGATGTCAAATATAACCAATGGCAGAAATTTAGCGGTAAGCGGCACAAAGGAGATCCTCGTTTTAGATATGATGGGCCGCCTAAGTCAGCTCTTTAGTCTGGCCACGTTGGTATTTATGGGCGGCAGTCTTATCGGCAGGGGCGGCCAGAATATACTGGAGCCCGCTGTATTCTCGAAACCGATCATATTCGGCCCATACATGTTTAATTTTAAGGATATTGCGGAATCTTTTCTGAAAGAGGATGCGGCCTGTATGGTAAGAGATGAAGATGAGCTCTTAAAGCTCTCCAGGCGCCTCTTGGAAGACTCCGGGAGACAAGCGGAGCTTGGCTTTCATGCGAGATCGCTCATCGAAAAGAATAGAGGGGCAACTAAAAGGAATATAGAAAGCATAGCTAATATATTGACATGAGAGAATACATATATTCATTAATGACTGATAGAAGAGAAGGTCTCATCGCCGCCCTGATGAAAGTGCTGCTTTCCATAGCCTCGCTCTTTTACGGCCTTTCTGTCAGATTTATTCGTTTTATAAATAGGCGGACCGCAAAGAGTCTGCCTTGCAAGGTAGTGAGTATAGGCAATCTTACATTGGGCGGAACAGGCAAGACTCCTACCGCCTGCATGGTGGCAAAATTTTTAAAGAGTGAAGGGAAGAACCCCTGCGTGCTTATAAGGGGATACGGTGAGGATGAATGGAAGATGCTTGAATCACTATTGGGAGATATACCTGTTGTGGTGGGAAGGGACAGGGTATCAAGCGGCAGTAAGGCATGTTCTGAATATAATGCCGATACGGTGGTTCTGGATGACGGATTCCAGCACTGGCGCCTGAAGAGGGACCTTAACATAGTATTGGTAGATTCGACTAACCCCTTTGGGAATAGACGGCTCTTTCCGAGGGGTCTCTTGAGAGAAGAGATAGACGGTTTGAGAAGAGCTGATATTATAATGCTGACAAAGACAGATATGGGCAGTCGAAATCTCGGATATATAAAAGAGGAATTAAAGAAGAGAACTCCCGATATATCCATTTTGGAATCGGTCCATAGCCCTACAGAGATTTATAATCTATATGGCAGAAAGGCGTTGGGGCTATCCGCCCTGAAGGAGAGAGATATATGCGTCCTATCCAGCATTGTTAATACCGAATACTTTGAGTATACGTTAAAGAATTTAGGGGCAAATATATCCGCGAGATTCCATTACCCCGATCATTACGATTACAAAAAGAGCGATTTGGAAGATATAATAAAGGAATGTAAAAAATCCGGCATAAATACGATTGTAACGACTGAAAAGGACGCTGTAAAACTATACGCTAAACGCTATATGCTGAACGCTAAACACGAGATGCAAATACTTGTATTACACATAGAAACAAAGGTGACGAATGGCGCAGACGCGCTTTACAAAAGATTACGCAGTCTATATCGGAGTTAGGATAGTAAGTTTCATCGTATCCTCTCTGCCGTTAAGTCTTGCGCTGTGGACAGGAAGGGTGTTAGGCCTTTTTATGTACCACTTCCACCCTAAGCGAAAGAGAATCGCGTATGCCAATCTCAAGGCCGCCTTCTCCAAAGAGAAAGAACCTTGTGAATTAAAATCTATACTCAGGCGCACCTACCAGAATTACGGGCAGAATATTATAGAGATGTTAAGGATACCCAGGGTCGACAGCGATTACCTGAAGAGATTTATTACACTCGCAGGCCGCGCGAATTTCGACGAGGCAGAGGCCAAAAAAAGAGGCATAATCCTTCTTACGAGCCACTTCGGAAACTGGGAACTCGCAAGCCTTAAGAGCGCCGTGGAGGGCTATCCTATTTATGTCTTGGCCAGGCCCCAGAATTTAGAGAGGTTAAATAATCTCCTTAACAGCTATAGAGAGAAGCTGGGGTGTAGGGTGATAAACAGGGGGATGCCCTCAAGAGAGATGATAAGGGCCTTGAGGGATAATAAGATAGTCGGGATACTGGCCGACCAGGATGTAGGAAAATCCGGCATATTTATAAATCTTCTGGGAAGGCCTGCGTCACATGCGATAGGCCCGGCGAGACTGGCCAGGGATACAAATGCTTTAATATTGCCTATCTTCATAGTGAGGGAAAAAGGGCCAAAGCATCTTCTCTATATTGAGGAGCCTTTCGCCGTTTCGAATACGCCCGACCGCAACGCCGATATCAAGGAGGCGTTAGAGAAGCACGCTGGGACATTGGAGTCCTATATTAAGCGCTACCCGGATCAGTGGATGTGGGTATATACGAGATGGAAATCGACTCCCAAAAGGAGAATAGTAATATTAAGCGACGGAAAGCCCGGCCATTTGAATCAGTCATTGGCGGCGTTTAATATTATTAAAAGATGCAGGCGGGATTCGGGATGTAGAGACGAGGATACGTCTCTTGAGATAATAGATGTTAAGTTTAAGAACCGTATATCGAGAATCGCCCTTTGGGTCTCTTCGCTCTTTGCCTCGCACGCCTGCCAGGGGTGCGCCATGCGCTTTAAGTTTGCCATGAGGGAAGATTCCTACAATCGCCTTACTAAGACTTATGCGGATATCGTAATATCCTGCGGCTCATCGCTTGGCGCCGTAAATATATTCCTATCGAAAGAGAATAACGCGAAGAATGTTATCATAATGAAGCCCGGTATCGGGACCTTAAAAGATTTTGATGTAGCTATAATACCGGCACATGACAGGCCGAAGGAGGCCGATAACGTCGTAGTCACCGAAGGTTCCCCCACGCTTATAGATTCAAAGACGATGGAAGACGGCGCAAGAAATATCCGCCATGTCGCGAATCTTACAGAAAGAAAAAGACTCGGACTTCTCATAGGAGGGGATAACCCGGAGTATAGCCTCAGCGCCTGGTTAGCGGGCGAACTTATAAAACAAGTCACGGGTTTGATTGAGGAAAGAGATATGGAGCTTCTTGTGACCACTTCGAGGCGTACGCCGAAGAAGATCGAGGAGATGCTAAAGACCGGCTTAAGGCGCAACCCCCGCTGCAAACTCTTGATAATAGCCAATGAAAAGAATATAGATAACGCCGTAGGGGGCATATTAAATTTGAGCGAGATTGTATTGGTATCTGCGGAGAGCATCTCTATGGTATCGGAGGCGGCATCATCAGGCAAAAAGACTATAGTCTTCGACCTCGAGACAAAGAGGCCTTCTTTTAAGCACGATTATGCCATAGAGAGGCTCGCTTCGGAGAATTATATAACGCGAACCCCTGTCAGTAGGATTAGGAATACAGTTTTGGATTTATCAAACAAGGGAGATTCTGTAAAGAGACTCGATAATACCGAAAGGATGTATAAGAAATTATATAGGATTATTTAGTCGTTAATATTCGCCCAGACGAAACTAACGACTAAATACTAACGACTAAACATGAACGTACTGCAGATCTTACCGGAATTAAATATCGGCGGAGTAGAAAGGGGCACAGTAGACCTCGCAAGATACCTTATGGCCAATGATCATAAGGCGGTGGTGGTCTCCGGCGGCGGCAGGCTTGTCAGGGAGCTGGATATGATAGGCGCAAGACACTATCGCCTGCCGGTAGGCAAGAAGTCCCTTATTACCATGGCTGGAATGGTCGGCAAGCTCTGCGAGATAATAAAGAGGGAGAACATAGATATCGTTCATGCCCGCAGCAGGGTACCCGGCTGGATAGCCTTCTTTGCCTGTAAGATTACAAAGAGGCCTTTTATTACGACCGCGCACGGATACTATAAGAATATCTTCACAAGCCAGGTGATGGGCTGGTCCAAATTCGTTATCGCCGCCTCACACGTAATAGCAAGGCATATGATAGACGGTTTTAAGATTCCCCGCTCAAAGATAAAGTTTATACCGCGCGGTGTGGATCTCAATCGATTCGAGTTTGGCGAACCGAAAGAAAAAAGGATTAAAAAGAGGGATCTGCCGGGCCTTGCGAGGGACGGCGGCTTTACCGTCGGAGTCATATCGAGATTAACCCCGATAAAAGGGCATATATACTTAATAAAGGCGTTGTCTGTAGTATCGAGGATGGTGCCCAAACTTAAATTGCTTATAGTAGGCGAGCCTTCCCCGGGAAAAGAAGGGTATAAGAGGGAGCTCGAGCTTTTGGTAAGGAGGTTAGGGCTTTCCCAGGTTGTAGAGTTTACGGGATGGAAAGAAGACATACCGGAAGTAATGTCACAATTGGATCTCTTGGTACTGCCCAGTGTAACACAGGAGGCGTTCGGCAGAGTCATTATTGAGGCCCAGGCCTGCGGCGTACCTGTTGTAGCGACAAGGATAGGCGGCATAGTCGATCTTATAGAGGACGGCGTAAATGGCCTGCTTGTAACGCCTGAAGATATACAGGCGCTTACAGAGTCGATGTTGAAGATCTATAAAGATCCCGAGTCTGCCCAGAGATTGGCCGTTGAGGCAAGGAGGAATGTCGAAGAGAAATTTTCATTAGATAAGATGGCGCAGAGGACAGTTGATTTGTATAAAGAGACAATCGAGTCTCGTAATATACTGGTAATAAAAGTGAGCGCCTTAGGCGATGTAATACTCTCCATGCCTTCGCTTGGCGCTATAAGGTCTAAATACCCCAATGCCACAATAAAGGTATTGGTAGGATTGGAATCGCGCCAGGTCTTTAAAGGATGCCCGTATATTGATGAGGTAATAGTCTGCGATTTTAAAGGCAGGGATAGATCTATGAAGAGTCTTTGGAGATTGGGGGCCCTGTTGAGGAATTCAAACTTTGATATGGTGATAGACCTTCAGAATAACCGGAGGAGCCACATACTCGCATTCTTAAGTCTCGCCCCGCTCAGGTTCGGTTACTCAAACGGCAAGCTTTCATTTTTATTGAATAAAAAGGTTGAAGGCCCGAAGGACTATATCGATCCGGTCAGCCATCAGTTCAGGACTTTAAATTTAGCGGGGATAAAGTCAGATAATAAGAGACTAAAGCTATGGCCTCAGGAAGAGGAAGAAGAATGGGCCGAGGGTTTTATAAAGGCCAATTGGGTAAATTTATCCAAACAGCGCCTTATCGGCATAAGCCCCAGGGCGAGCAGGCGCTGGTCGAGCAAGAATTGGCCGGTTCAGAATGTCGCTCTTCTATGCGATGAGCTTGCCCGGAGATTCAATACAAGGGTTGTTATAACCGGCACCAAAGATGACATAAGAGAGGCCCATTCTATAAGGTCTATGGCAAAGAGTAAACCTATAATAGCGGCAGGGAAGACCGATATATTGCAATTAGCGGCCTTAATAAAGAGGTGTTCGATATTTATCACAACCGACAGCGCTGCTATGCATATAGCGTCCTGCGTAAAGACGCCTTTTATAGCGCTATTCGGGCCTACAGAGCACGAGAGGCACGCGCCTGTATCTGCGGAGTATACTGTAATCGCCAAGGAACTGAAGTGCAGGCCGTGTTATCGGCCGACGTGCGGCAAGGGCTATAAATGTATGAAGAAGATCAGTGTTGAAGACGTCATGAACGCTGTTGAGAGGTATCTGGGATATGAACCCCGTTAGACCTTATAGGTCTAACGGGGATGAGGAGGTCTAACGAGGTGAACATATTACTGCTGACCACACATCTTAATATCGGCGGGATTGCCTCTTACATAGTAAACCTGGCCAAGCGCCTGAAAAGAAAAGGCCATAAGGTGGTAGTCTCTTCAAGCGGCGGCGATATGGTCGATGAATTAACGAAAGAAGACATTCCTCACGTCTATATCAATATAAGGACAAAGTCGGAGCTTAGCCCCAAGCTTTTAATTTCGATGCCCAAGGTCCTGTCATTGATTAAAGACGAAAAGATAGATGTTATCCACGCCCATACGCGCGTAACGCAGGTATTGGCGTCGGCCGTATCTCGATTGCTTGCTATTCCGTATATTGCCACGTGCCACGGCTTCTTCAGGCCGCACTTCTCGAGAAGGATATTTAAGTGCTGGGGCGACAAGACGATAGCGATAAGCGATGCCGTCAAGGCCCATCTTATAGATGATTTTTATCTCAAGCCCGATAATATAGCCCTGATCTATAACGGTGTAGATTTAGAGAAATTTAGAAAAGATATAGAGAACAGCCGGAAGGAGTCTCTTAGAAAAAATCTGGGTTTAACAGATAAAGAGAGAGTGGTTATAGGCGCCATAGGCAGATTATCTCCTGTAAAAGGTTATAGGTATCTAATCGAGGCCTTTAAGAGGCTTATGGACAAAGATAGCGGAGCCTTGCGGCTTTTGATAGTAGGAGACGGCCCTGAAAGAGAATCACTCAAAGCGCAATGCCTGAGGCTTGGTGTAGATGAGTATGTTAAATTCGCATCACCTAATCCCGATACACCGCTTCTCTTTTCAATTATTGATATATTCGTGTCAAGCTCCGTGCAGGAAGGGCTGGGGCTCTCTTTAATAGAGGCGCTTGCTTCAGGAAGCCCCGTTGTTGCTACAGACGTAGGCGGTATTAAGAGTGTGGTAAAGGATAAAGAGACCGGTATGTTAGTAAGGCCGAAAGAGGCAGGGGCGCTTGCAGAGGGCATCTCGCAACTATTGAAAAGTGCGGATTTGAGAAATAAGTTATCAAATGAAGGGCGTAAGTATGCGGAAGAAAAATTTGATATAAAGAATATGGCTGATGAAGTCGAAAGGGTATATAAAGAGGTAACGAAAAGAGATCCCCGCCCCGTAAGACCCGTAGGGTCTAACGGGGCCCGCATACTCATAGTAAATGTTAACTGGCTGGGCGATGTCTTATTTACGACACCCTTTATAAAGGCGATAAGAAGAAGGTTCCCTGCGAGTTACATGGCTTGTATGGTGGTGCCTCGCTGCAAGGAGATACTGGAGGATAATCCGCGGATCGATGAGATTATAATCTACGATGAAAAAGGCAAACACAGAAGCATTATGGGAAAGCTCAAGTTCATTATAACTTTAAAAAGAAAGAACTTCAGCACCGCTTATATACTCCATAGATCCTTTACAAAGGCCCTTATGGTATATTTAAGCGGCATAAAGAGAAGGATAGGTTATAATACAAAAAGAAGAGGCCCTCTTCTTACTAAGGCTATCGACGAAACAGATCCTGGTATTCATAAAGTAGAATATTTTTTGAAGATAGCGGCTAGCTGCGGCGCGGAAACGGGCGATAAAGATTATGAGTTTTTTGTCAAGAGGCCGCAGAGAGATAAGATAGACAAGCTTCTCAGAGATAGAGACATAAGGGGGACAGATATTATCGTTGCCTTAAACCCCGGGGGAAACTGGCCTCCTAAGAGGTGGCCGAAAGAACACTTTGCCGAGCTTGCGGACAGGCTTTCAAGGGAGCTTAATGTCAAGGCGATTATAACAGGCGCGCCTAAAGATTTAAAGCTTGCGCAAGATATCATAGATTTATCACAGACCAGGCCGGCAAGTGCCTGCGGTCAGACATCAATAAAAGAGCTGGCCGCCCTTTTGGAAAGATCAAACCTTGTCATATCGTCGGACTCAGGGCCTATGCACATAGCCTTGAGCGTAAAGACAAAGGTGATTACGTTATTCGGCCCGACATCAGAGGAGATAACCGGCCCGTATGGGAGGGGTAATTATCTCGTTATCAAAAAAGACGTCGGCTGTCCGGTCCCGTGTTATAATTTTGACTGCAGGGATTATAAGTGCATGAAGGCGGTAACCGTTGACGAGGTCTTCAATAAAGCGCGGGAGATATTATTTGGCTCTGAATGATGAACCCCGTTAGACCTCATAAGAGGTCAGCGGGGCGAGGAGGTCTAACGGGGTGAAGATAGATAAAAAAGATATAAAACGAATATTGTTGATTACCCTTACCAATGTAGGCGATATAATCTTGACCACGCCTATTATTGCCGCGCTCGACAAAGCCTTTCCAGATGCGCGGCTCGATGTCATGGTGGGGCCTCTCGGAAAGAATATATTTATTAATCATCCCGGGGTTTTTAAGGTAATAATCTATGACAAGCATGTCTCTATTGGCGAGAAGAAACGGCTGGTGCAGAAATTGAAACATATGAAATATGATTTGGTAATAGACCTTAAGAATTCTATGTTTCCCATGCTTATAGGGTCAAGATACAGAACGAGCCCCTTGCAGACAGTCCCTAAGGATGTCATCCATAAGAGAGATTTTCACTTATGGAAATTAAAATATTTTGATATAGATACGCGGGATGTTCCGTTTTCCATCCATGTGAGCAGAAAGGACGAGGATTATATAGATTATTTGCTTCGTGACATGCCGAATAAGGATAAGCTGGTTGCTGTAAGCCCTACGGCGAAGAGCCTGATAAAGAGGTGGAAGAAAAATGGCTTTGCAGAAGTTTGCGACAAGCTTAAGAAGGAACTGGGAGCGACGGTGGCTATGGTCGGTGATCGATCCGACAGAGAGAGCATTGATGAAATAGCGCGTGACATGAAATCCGACACCGTTAATCTTGCCGGTATGACAACCATACCCCAGCTTGCGCATCTCATAAAGAATTCCAGGCTCCTTATCTCCAATGACAGCGCACCCATGCATATAGCCAGCGCGGTCGGCACAAAGGTCCTCGCGATCTTCGGGCCGACGGACCCGAATAAATACGGGCCCTTGGGCAAAGGCGACAAGGTTATAAAAAAAGAGTTACATTGTTCTCCCTGCGAGATAGCGCAGTGTAAGTTTAAACACGAGTGCATGAAACTGATTACGGTTGATGAGGTGTATGAGACAGCAAGGAAGATGTTGGAAGAGACCAGAGGCTAGATTGATGTTGAATGCAAAGAGGATATTGATAACGCGGACTGATAGATTAGGCGATGTTATCCTTTCAACGCCGGTGTTGAGGGCTGTAAGAGAGGTATATCCGGATAGTTTCATAGCTATGATGGTAAGGCCGTACACAAAAGAATGTGTCGAAGGCAACCCATATATTAATGAGGTCATACTGTATGATAAATACGGGATAGATAAGAGTATATCGAGTTCATTTAGGTTTGCGCTGGAGTTGCGAAAGAGGAGGTTCGACCTTGCGCTGATCCTGCATCCGACAAACAGGATGAATTTAATGATCTTTTTGGCCGGTATCCCCAGGAGGGTAGGTTTTAATAAAAAACTGGGATTTTTATTGACAAAAAGGCTGCCGCACACGAAACATTTAGGCGAAAAACATGAAGTCGATTATACTCTGGATATAGTAAGGGCCATAGGGATAATACCCAAACATAGGTCTTTATACATGCCGATAAAAAAATCGGTCCAAAAGAGCGTAGGCGAAACCCTTTTAAGGCATGGAGTCTTTGAGAGCGATAGACTGGTAGCGCTGCATCCGTCTGCAAGCTGCCTTTCTAAAAAGTGGCCGTCAAAGAAATTCGCCATACTGGCCGATAGGCTGATAGACAAATACAATGTAAAGATTGCGCTTATAGACGGATCCGACGGCAAGGCGGATGCGGATGAGACTAGACGGAATATGAGGCGTGATGTAATTGATCTTTCCGGAAAGACCGGCATCTCTGAACTCGCGTCATTGCTTAAAAGATGCGTCCTTTTCATCTCGAATGATTCCGGCCCGGTGCATCTCTCATCAGCGGTCGGAACCCCCGTGATAAGCATATTCGGCAGAAAAGATCCCGGCCTGGGTCCTATTCGCTGGGGTCCAACGGGAAGATATGATATAATGTTACATAAAGACGTAGAGTGCGAACGCTGCCTTGCGCACAATTGCGATAAGGATTTTTTATGTCTTAATGCTATAAAGGAAGACGAGGTGTTAGAAAAAGCTGAAGCCATTTTAAAAAGGAATCGGAGGCTGCCATGATGAAAGCAATGTTATGCAAGGGTAAGAAAGAGATAATAAGCTCTTTTAAGTATAGCGAAATAAAGGACGCATTGAAGAGAGACGACAACCTTATATGGGTTGAGCTCGAGAACCCGACAAAGGATGAACTGGCTCTGATAAAGGACGACTTTAACCTGCATCCCCTTACTGTTGAAGACTGCGTTAATACAAATGCGCGTCCCAAGATAGACCAGTTTCCGACATATCTATTTCTGATTTTACATGCGGCGGGATATAATGAGTCGACCTTCAAGGTTAAGACGCTTGAATTAAATATATGCGTCGGGAAAAATTTCCTGTTGACCATCCACATGGATTCCATACCTTCTCTTAGGAATGCCTGGAATAGGGCGGAAAAGAATATAAGCCTCATGTCCGGCGGCTCCGATAACCTGCTCTATCAGGTAATCGATTCATTGGTCGATAACTATTTTCCTGTAATCGATATGCTGGATACAAGGATAGACAAAATAGAGAACGAAGTCTTTTCGAAACCTCAAGAGCCAACGCTTAAGCAGATATTTTCCGTAAAGAACGACGTCCTTTTCTTAAGAAGGTTTATGGCGCCCCAGAGAGAGACAATAAATCTCCTGGCAAAAGGAGGCCATTCTTTTATAAATCCGTCGACCGGTATATATTTCCGCGATATCAGTGATAACCTCATATTCATCCTCGATACTATTGATACCTACAGAGACACTTTGGCGAGCGCGCTGGACGCATATCTGTCGAACATAGGCCAAAAGACAAACGAGATTATGAAGACATTAACGATTATCGCGACTATAATGATGCCCCTTACCCTTATCACGGGTATATACGGCATGAACTTTAGGCATATGCCGGAGATTGGCTGGCGGTTCGGTTATTTAGGTTTCTACATACTTGTGGCCTTAGTTGCTGGCGGCATGCTCGTATATTTTAAGAAGAACAAATGGTTCTAATTGAATAAATTCGAAATCCGAATATCGAAATCCGAAACAATTCCGAATTTTCAAAATTGTGAATGACCAAAACCAAATGTTTCGAACATTTGAAAATTCGAGTTTAGAATTTGTTTCGAATTTCGGATTTCGTGCTTCGGATTTATTAAGAGAGTGTTAAATGGCGATTTCCTTCACACTTATAATATTGCTTTTAGGCTCGGCCTTCTTTTCCGGTTCTGAGACCGCTCTATTCAGTTTAAGCAAGATCAGGGTAAAACGCCTTCAATTAGAAAATACGAAGAATTCAGGACTGCTCGCCCAACTCTTAAACAGACCCCGCAGACTTATAATATCCATCCTTATCGGCAATATGCTCGCGAATATCATGGCGTCGACCACCGCTTCGTCTTTTAGTATGAGAATGTTCGGGGATAAGGGTATAGGCATCTCCATTGTTTGTATGACTCTTCTGATTTTAATAGTCGGCGAGATAACTCCCAAGGTCATAGCAATACGGAATTCAGAGAAGATATCGCTTGCCGTTATCCCGTATGTACACTTAGCGTCTAAATTATTTTTTCCGATAAAAAAGATACTCCATCTTATAGTAAATATGCTTACGCCGCTTTTCGCAGGAAGGATCAAGGCCCAGAGGCTGCGTCTTACCGAAGAAGAGCTTAGGAAGGCCGTTGAGCTCGGAAGAAGAGAGGGCGTCTTGGGCGTTAGGGAAGAGGAGATGATAAAGGGGGTTTTTAAATTCGGGGATAAGACGGCAAAAGATGTAATAATCCCGCCCAGAAGAATAGTTGCGGTTGATATATCTACCCCTTTAAGCACTATCAGATCGATAATCACTAAGAAAGAATTGTCCCGCATGCCTGTCTTTGAGGAAAGGCTGCATAATATAGTCGGCGTACTATACGCAAAGGATTTAATCATCGCCAGCCAAAAAGGCCCGTTTTCGTTAAGAGAGATACTGAGAGAGCCGTTTTACGTCGATGAGAATATAAAGCTGGACGAGCTCCTTAAGAAATTCAGGACGCATAGGGTACATATGGCGCTTGTAAAGAACTCTAAGGGCAAACTTTTAGGTTTGGTTACACTGCAGGATCTGCTGGAGGAGATAATGGGCCAGATACGGGATATCAAGGAAGGGATTACATGAACCCCGTTAGACCTCATAGGAGATCAGCGGGGAGGGGAGGTCTAACGGGGTGAATATAATCTTAGGGATTCTTATAATCCTTCTCTGCGTTATATTCGAGGGCTTCTTTGCCGGTTCAGAGATCGGCATCATATCCTGCAACCGCATAAGGATGAGTAATCTTGCCGACAGGAAGAATAAAAGAGCGAAGATCATTATCTCTTTTCTGGAAAACCCCGAGGATTTCTTAAGCACTACTCTAGTGGGCGTTAATCTTTCGGTAATAATAGGCTCTTCTGTGGCGACCGCTTTAGTATCAAGATATGTAAGGCACGCAGGCCATGAGGCTATTATAGCCACAGCGATAATCCTGCCGTTAGTCCTTATATTCGGCGAAATAGTACCAAAGATTATATATCAGCAGCATTCAGATACGCTGGCGCTTCTCTCCGCGTATCCTTTAAAGATGGCCTCTTTTGTACTCTTTCCTTTTACCTTCTTTGCCACAAGGATATCGCATTTAGTTTCAAAGATATTTACCAAAGGCAGCGCTAAGAAGAATCCTTATGTCTCGAGAGAAGAGATACGCCTGCTCTTACTTGAGGCCGCAAAAGACGGCCTGCTGGACAAGGCCGAGATAGACATGACAAGCGAGATATTCGATTTCGGAAGGACAAGCGTCCAATCTGTCATGGTCCCTCTTAATAAGGTAGTATCCGCCTCTATTCTTTCGAGTACAAAAGATATTATAGAACTCATATCGCAAAGCGGTTTTTCGCGCATACCTATTTGCAAGGAGAGAGAGGATAATATCATAGGGACAATAGAGATGAGCGATCTGGTTAATAAAGATATAGAAAAGAGAGATCTAAAAAAGCTGATACTTCCGCCGTACAAAGTAACAGAGGACAGATTGTTAGAGGATATGCTAAAGGATTTTCAGGTTAATGAAGAGAATATGGCCGTAGTAGTCGATAAGAAAGGCAACGCCATCGGCATTGCCACTATAGAAGATATCATAGAAGAGATCTTTGGTGAAATAGAAGACGAGTATGACGTGAGGAGATAGTAATTACCTGCTTTACTTGAATATATACCATTATAGTGATATAATATAGAGCCAAAAAGGAGCGAAGGGATGAAGCTTGATTTTGGGAAGGTAAAGACATATCCGCTAAAGAAGAGGCGCTCAAAGGTGCACAAAGAAGACCTCGCGGCTTTAGGTAGGAAGGGCGTGAAATTCAGGGAGTTCTATAAGGGGCTTCCAAATATATTGGCCGCAAAGGATATTAGAAAGATAAGCGACAATATCGTAACGGCGCATAAGAAAAAGAGAGCCGTGATATTCATGCTTGGGGCGCATGTAATAAAGTGCGGGCTTTCGCCGGTAATAATAGATCTTATGAAGAAAAAGGTAGTAAGCGCCGTGGCGCTAAACGGAGCCGGCATAATACACGATACAGAACTGGCTCTCACCGGAAGGACCAGCGAAGACGTGGGCGCCGCACTTAAGAAAGGCCTCTTCGGTATGGCGAAAGAGACAGCTGAATTTATAAACGGCGCCATAAATAGAGGCGTTGAAGAAGGCATGGGTATAGGCATATCCGTTGGAGAGAGGATATTAAAAGAGAGGCTTCCCCTTTCAAATATAAGCATATTAGCAAGCGCCGCAAAATATAATATTCCCGTTACGGTCCACGTCGCTATCGGGACCGATATAATCCATCAGCATCCTTCATGCAACGGCGCCGCGGTAGGGGAGGGTTCGCTCATAGATTTTAGAAATTTAATATACAGCGTGATAAGATTAAACAGAGGCGGAATCTGCATAAATTTCGGATCGGCTATTATATTACCAGAGGTATTTCTCAAGGCGCTTAATATCGCAAGAAACCTGGGCCACAGCGTCAAGAATTTTACGACAGCGAATTTCGATATGATAACCCACTATAGGCCTGAAATGAACGTTCTTAAGAGGCCTACAACAGGCGGCGGCCGGGGATATAACATAATAGGGCATCATGAGATTATGATGCCGCTTCTTTATCAGATGATAATTGAGAAACTATAGAGAACCATTGATTAGTCGTTAGTATTTAGTCGTTAGTATTTAGTCGTTAGTTTTTAGTTTCGTCTAGACGATTACTAACGACTAACGACTAATTGCCAGGAGTTAAAAATGAAACAACAAAGTTTTTCCAGGCTTAAGAAGATTATATCAAACTTTGAAAAGACCAAGGTCTTGGTCATAGGCGATTTGATACTGGATGAATTTATATGGGGAAGCGTTGAACGGATATCTCCGGAGGCGCCGGTGCCGGTAGTCTGGGTAGACAAGGAGAGTTATATGCCGGGGGGCGCTTGCAACGTCGCTAATAATATTGCAACACTGGGGGGAAAGGCGGAGCTTGTAGGCGTGGTAGGGAATGATGAAAGAGGAAGATTATTAAAGAGCGAGCTGGTAAAGAAAGGTGTTGCCATAGACGGCATTGTAGTAGATGATACAAGGCCGACTGTGCTCAAATCGCGCGTGATAGCCCATAAACAGCAAGTGGTCCGCATTGATAAAGAGGTAAGAGATTCCATATCTAAAGAGATATTGACCGAGGTCGTAAATTACGTAAGAGAGAGGATTAAAGATATAGATATTCTGATAATAGAAGATTACGGAAAGGGCATGATAACCTCTCAGCTTTTAAAACGTATAGTCCCCCTCGCCAAAAGGCACAGAAAGATAATAGCCGTAGACCCTAAAGAAGAGCATCTTTCTTTATATAAAGGCGCAACGCTCATAACCCCAAACGCCGATGAAACATTCAGGGCCACCGGCATTAAATTAAAGGACGAAAAGTCTATAGCGGAGGCCGGAAAGAAACTGCTCGGCAAATTAGGATGCAAGATGGCCTTGATTACGCTGGGCGAGAAGGGTATGGCGCTTTTTAAAGAGGGCAGGAAGCGGCTTTGCATACCTACTGTTGCGCGGGAGGTATATGATGTTTCCGGAGCGGGCGATACGGTTATAGGCGCGTTTTGCCTTGCGCTTGCAAGCGGTGCGAGTGATGTGGAAGCGGCGTATATAGCTAACTACGCGGCAGGGATAGTCGTAAGTAAGATTGGTATAGCGGTTGTCGAAAGAGAAGAACTCATAGGGAGAATAAAAGAGGAGCTTGCTAGGACGAAATGGAAGCGATAGGAATAATACCGGCCAGATATGGGTCAACGAGATTCGAAGGAAAGGTCCTCGCCGACCTCATGGGCAAACCCGTTATTCAGCACGTCTATGAAATGGCAAAGAAGGCCAAGACGCTCGATGATCTCATTATCGCCACGGACGACGAGAGGATATATAAGTGTGTCGAGGGCTTCGGCGGCAAGGCCGTCCTTACTTCCATAGACCAGCCGACGGGGACCGACAGGCTTACGGAAGTCGTAAATCCTATTGATGTTAAGATAATAGTAAATGTGCAGGGCGATGAGCCCTTGGTGCACTATACCATGATAGATGAATTGGTCAGGACCATGCTGGAAGACGACTCAATAAATATGGCCACAGCAATAAAGAGGGTGGAAGACAAAGATGAAATAATGGACCCTAATATAGTAAAGGCGGTCATAGATAAACAGGGTTTTGCTTTATACTTTTCAAGAAGCCCCATACCATTTGAGAGGGGGGCTCAATCAAAGAACTTCTATAAGCATTTAGGCATATATGCCTATACAAAAGATTTCCTGTTTACATTTACCAATTTGCCTAAGAGTGACCTGGAAGGTATCGAATGCCTCGAACAGTTAAGGGCCTTAGAAAACGGATACAAGATTAAAGCCGTGGAGACAAGGTATAACACTATAGGCATAGATACGCCGGAGGACTTAGAGAAGGCAAGGGAGTTACTCTTAAAGAGAGAAGAGGCTAAAAAGTGAATCCCGTTAGACCTTTTCTAACGGGTTCTGGAAGATGACGAAAAGACAAGATAGCGGGGAGGTCTAACGGGATGAAGACAAGGGATGTTAAAGTAGGCAGCATAAAGATAGGCGGAGATAACCCCGTTGTTTTAATCGCAGGCCCCTGCGTAATCGAGTCAGAGGCCAGCGCCCTGCGCCACGCAAAACGCATAAAGAATATAGCAAAGAAGTTTAAAGTACCTTTCATATATAAGAGCAGCTTTGACAAGGCAAATCGCACGTCCGTTCACTCTTACAGGGGACCCGGCATAGATAAGGGGCTTAAGATTTTGGGTAGAATAAAGAAGGAATTAAAGATCCCGATCCTTAGCGACGTACACTGCCGGCAGGATGTGAAGAAGGCATCAGGCGTAATAGATATAATACAGATACCCGCGTTTCTGTCGAGACAGACAGACCTCATAATAGATGCGGCGCGGACCGGAATGACAATAAATATAAAGAAGGGGCAGTTCTTGGCGCCCTGGGATGTGGGAAATATCATAGAGAAGGTTGAGGCAGGCGGCAGCAAAAAGATCCTCATTACCGAACGCGGCACAAGTTTTGGTTATAATACATTAATAAGCGATTTTCGCTCGATTCCGATTATGAAAAGGTTCGGTTATCCTGTGGTATTCGATGCAACGCATTCCATTCAAGCGCCCGGCGGTATGGGTAACAGGAGCGGAGGCGATAGAGAGTTTGTAGAGCCGTTAGCTATGGCGTCTGTAGTATGCGGCGCGGATGCGGTCTTTATAGAGGTTCACGAGGATCCGGATAATGCGTTAAGTGACGGTCCCAATATGCTGTCGTTAAAGAGCCTCGAGAGTTTTTTAAAAAAGTTAAAGAGACTCGAAGAGATCGCTGTAAGGTGATAGATATGACAAGAAATAGGGCAAGGGAAGTTTTAGATATAGAGGCAAAGGCGGTTTCGAACTTAAAGAAAAGAATAAACAAAAATTTCGAAAGGGTTGTGGACTATATTTGTAAGATCAAAGGAAAGGTCATAGTCACCGGCATGGGAAAACCCGGATTTATTGCCCAGAAAATCTCTGCCACCCTCTCCTCTACAGGCACACCGTCTTTATACCTGCATCCCGCCGAAGCGCTCCACGGAGATTTAGGCAGGGTGACTAAAGACGACTGCATTATAGCGTTCTCCAATTCGGGCGAGACCGAAGAGATGTTGAAGCTTCTTCCTATTATAAAGAAGATCGGCGTTAAGCTTATATGTTTTTGCGGAAATAAAAAATCTTCCCTTGCTAAAAACAGCGATTTTGTCGTAGATACATCGGTCGATAAAGAGGCATGCTCTCTGGGGCTGGCGCCCACCGCTTCTACTACGGCGATGCTGGCCATGGGCGATGCGCTCGCTGTAGCCCTCCTTGAGAAGAAAGGTTTTCGCGAGAAGGATTTCGCCTTTTATCATCCCGGCGGAATACTGGGCAAGAGGCTGCTTTTAAAGGTCGAGGATATAATGAGAAGGGGAAGAGAAAACCCCATTGTTAAAGAAGAGACAAAGGTAAAGAAGGCCCTTTTAGCCATAACGCGCGCGCGCGCCGGAAGCGCAAGCATTATAGATAAGAGGGGAAGACTGACAGGCATATTTACCGACGGAGATCTTAGGCGCCATATCGATAAAGACCCTCATATTACCAACAGAAAAATTAAAGACGTAATGACAAAAAATCCGACCTCAATAAAGAAAGATAGACTCGCCGCTGAAGCCTTCCAGATACTTAAACAGAAAAAGATCGACGAAGTTCCCGTTGTCGATGCGAAAAACCGCCCTATCGGCCTTCTCGACGTTCAGGACCTCCTCAAGGCAGGATTGGTATAATGGAGCATCTTGAGCTCGAAGAGAGAATGAAAAGAATAAGACTTCTAATCCTGGATATCGACGGCATTCTGACAGACGGCAGGATAATATATGATAACAGAGGAAACGAATTGAAATTTTTTGATGTGCAAGACGGTTTCGGCATAGTCCTATTGAAGAGGGCCGGGATAGAGGCGGTTATCATGACTGCAAAGAAATCGAAGGTTGTCTCCAGGAGGGCAAAGGACTTTAATGTAAGACATGTCTACCAGAACTGTTTTGATAAGTTGAAGGTATTCGAAGAGATAGTAAAGAGATTTAACCTCGCGCCGGACGAAATCTGTTTTATGGGAGACGATCTTATCGATATCCCTGTCTTAAAGAGAGTAGGCTTCGCGGTAAGTGTTCCTAACGCGGTGGAAGAGTCGAGAAATGCCGCCCACTATATTACAACGAGACACGGCGGGCGCGGCGCTGTCCGGGAGATATGCGACCTCATTCTTAAAACACAAAAAAGATGGCATGATGTAACGGCCCGCTACACCCGCTAACCCGCAAGTCCCTTCATTTAACTCTCATTTCCAGCCATTGCCCGCTCGACTTAATTTTACGCCAGTGTCCTCCTTCGCCCATAAAAGAATTTCATAGATGTTTTGGGCTTCGGAGGACTATCCTTCGAAGCTAAATACGTAAGTACTTAGCGAAGTAGGATGCCTT
>JADHWH010000077.1 GCA_016783555.1 Candidatus Omnitrophota bacterium
TGAATAAGGGGCTGGAGGTTATAGAGGCAAGATGGCTCTTTAATATACCTATA
Source organism: Candidatus Omnitrophota bacterium (assembly GCA_016783555.1). Taxonomy (GTDB): domain Bacteria; phylum Omnitrophota; class Gorgyraeia; order JABMRJ01; family JABMRJ01; genus BS750m-G22. The sequence goes on from JADHWH010000077.1 coordinate 54, forward strand.
GATAGGATATCGGTCCTTATACATCCTGAGGCGATAGTCCATTCGATGGTAGAGTTTCTCGATGGGGCTATATTGGCGCAGCTTGCTGTTCCCGATATGAAACTACCCATACTATACGCATTGAGCTTCCCCGATAGGCTGCATTCCAATAGCTTCGATATGGACCTGGGCCGGATGGGCAGACTCTCCTTTCATCAGCCAAACGTAAAAAAATTCCCCTGTCTCTCTTTAGCCTTTGATACCTGGCGTAAGGGCAATAGCTATCCAGCCGTGCTGAACGCGGCTAATGAAGAGGCTGTAAAGGCCTATCTAAGAGGTAAGATAAACTTTACTCATATTCCAAGGGTTATTGAAAGAGCCCTGACTGCGCATAAGGTTGTAAAGAAACCGGAATTAATAGATGTGATATATGCGGATAATTGGGCGAGAGAAGAGGCGGCCAGGGTTATAGAAAGGTTATAGGTTATCTCATGTTAAATATAATAGCTGTGGTTATAGTATTCAGCATCCTTATAGTAGTGCATGAATTCGGGCATTTTATGATGGCAAAGAGATGCGGCGTAAAGGTAGAAAGGTTCTCTTTGGGCTTCGGGCCCAAGTTAATCAGCATAAAAAAAGGCGAGACCGAATACATGATATCACTGGTGCCGCTTGGAGGGTATGTCAAGCTAGCCGGAGAGAGTCACCAGGATAAGCTTACGGGCGAAGGCTGGGAGTTTTTATCGAAACCTCCGGGCCAGCGTTTCAAGATTGTGGCATGCGGCCCGTTTTTGAATTATATCTTGGGGATTATACTCTTCTCGCTCGTATTTATGATAGGCGCGCCGACGTTGACCAACAAGGTGGGAGAAGTTTTGGAGGATTACCCCGCTTACGCAAGCGGCATAAGACCGGGAGATAAAATAGTCTCTATCGACGGAAAAGAAGTAAGATATTGGCATGAGCTTACAGAGATTATGCATAAGAAACTCGAGGGCGCCGCAAGGCTTGAGATATTAAGAAGAGAGAGTACGCTTAATTTGGTGATTAAGCCCAAGATAAAAGAGTTTAAGGATATATTCGGCAAAGACGTCAAGATTGCCATGGTAGGTATAGCGCCCTCCGACGAACTAATCTATATTAAGCACAACCCGGCAGAATCTTTCTATAGGGGGCTTGTAAAGACATTTCAATTAACTGCCATAACATTTAAGGCCATATGGAATCTTATGATAGGAAGGCTTTCGTTTAGAGAGTCTGTAACAGGCCCGGTAGGCATATTTATGCTTACCGCAAAGGCGGCCAGATTGGGGCTCGTATACCTGCTTAATCTCATGGCGATAATATCTACCTCGCTTGCGATATTCAATATACTCCCCATACCTGTATTAGACGGCGGCCATATACTATTTATCTTAATAGAGAAGATACGAAGAAGGCCCTTGAGTCCGAAGGCCCAGGAGACCTCAGTGCAGATCGGGCTCGGCATATTGATAGTCCTTATGCTCTTTGTATTCTATTATGATATTATGAGGATTATATCTAGATGAGGAAGATGAAACGCAGAAAGACAAGAGAGGTAAGTATAGGCGGCGTCAGGATAGGCGGCAATGCGCCCGTAGCAATTCAGTCTATGGCCAAGACAGAGACGCGAAACACCGTCTCTACCATAAAAGAGATTAAGAGGCTCAAAAAGGCCGGCTGCGAGATAGTAAGGGTAGCCGTAAAGAATAACGCGGACCTCTATGCCCTTGGAAAGCTTAAAAAATCTATAAAGATGCCCTTAATAGCGGATATCCATTTTGATTATAATCTGGCATTGGGCGCGATCGACCAAGGCGTCGATGCGATAAGGCTTAACCCGGGAAATATATACAAAAAAAGAGATGTAGGAGAGATAATAAAGAGAGCGAAGAAAAAAAGAATCCCTATCAGGATAGGGGTAAATTCCGGCTCTTTGAAGAATTATCGAAGTCGGACTTCCCTCAATGAGGGGAGTCCGACCTCGATAGGTGATTTGATGGTTAAGAGTGCCATCGGGTACATAAAGCATTTTGAGGACGCCGGCTTTCATGATATAATTGTCTCGTTAAAGTCGTCTAATGTTCTTTCTACAATATACGCGTATAAAAAGATGGCCGGGCTTTGCGATTATCCTTTTCACCTCGGCGTTACAGCCTCGGGAGTTAAAGAAGACGGTATCATAAAGTCTGCCATTGGGATAGGGACTCTGCTTAGTGAGGGGATAGGTGATACCATAAGGGTCTCCCTGACCGCCGATCCGGTCTTAGAAGTTGAGGCGGCAAGATCGATTTTGCAGTCATTGAGTTTGCGCAATTTCGGCCCTGAGGTAATCTCATGCCCGACCTGCGGCCGCTGCCAGGTCGATATTGAAAAGGTTGTAAAAAAACTTAAAAGCAAATTGCGCGATATACGATATACGACATACGATATACGAAACAGGCCTATCTCAATCGCAGTAATGGGGTGCGAGGTTAACGGCCCTGGCGAAGCAAGAGAGGCGGATATAGGTGTTGCGGCAGGAAGAAACTCTGGAGCGCTTTTTAAAAAGGGCAAGATCGTTAAGAAAGTAAGAGAAGAAGATTTTGTAAAGGAGATATTGTTGTCATTGCGAGGAGCGAAGCGACGAAGCAATCTCTGAGATTGCTTCGTCGGCACTTCGTGCCTCCTCGCAATGACGGCTGCGTTAATATCTTTTGGCAGGTGCAAATATGAAGTGGTCACAAGCATTCATACCGACTTTAAAAGAGAACCCCTCTGATGCGGAGGCCGCAAGCCACAGGCTTATGGTAAGGGCCGGCCTTATGAGGAGGCTCGGTTCAGGGACATACTCCTATCTTCCCATGGGCCTTATAGTCTTACGAAAGATAGAGAAGATAATACGGGAAGAGATGAACGCAGCCGGCGCCTTAGAGGTGCTCCTTCCCGCAATTCAGCCCGCCGGAATATGGGAGAAGACCGGGAGGCTCGATCTCCTGAAGGAGATATTGATATCTTACAAAGACAGATCCGGAAAGCTGAATGTCTTCGGCGCGACCCATGAGGAGGTAATTACAGACCTGGTGGCTAAGGAGGTAAGCTCATACCGCGACCTTCCGAAAATCCTATATCAGATACAGACAAAATTCAGGGATGAGCCCAGGCCTCGATTTGGCGTATTGCGTTCTAAAGAGTTCATCATGAAGGACGCCTATAGTTTCGATGTGGATAATAAGGGTCTGGATGCAGTCTATAAAAGGATGCACGACGCCTATTGCAGGATATTTGACCGCTGCGGCGTTAAGTATATAGCGGTAGAGGCCGACCCCGGCTTTATGGGCGGCGATGTCTCTCATGAATTTATGGCGCCCGCACCCTGCGGCGAAGATAAGGTCGCGGGAAAACCGGCTATAGAATTGGGCCATATATTTAAGTTGAGGACAAAGTACAGCAAGGCCTTAGGGGCCTCTTTTTTAGATAGGCTAGGAAAGAAACGCGATATCATAATGGGCTGCTATGGCATAGGGGTAAACAGGATTTTAGCCGCAGCCATAGAGCAGCAGAACGACAAAGACGGCATAATCTGGCCCCTCGCTATTGCGCCGTATCGGGTTTTAGTGATTGAGATAGACCCAGGCGATAAAGAGGTTAGAAATAAGTCTGAATGGTTATACGGCGAATTGACAAAGATGGGAGTAGATACTCTCCTTGATGATAGAGACGAGCGCCCCGGCATGAAGTTTAAGGATGCGGATCTGATAGGGATTCCTATCCAGGTTGTAATAGGCAAGAAGGGCCTTAAAGAAGGGAAGATCGAACTGAAAGTAAGAAAGACCCAGAAACGCTCCCTTCACCCGGTAAGGGATATATTAGACATTATCGAAAAAGAGATAGGTTCGGGATGATACTTTACGAAGAGATATTCAGAAAATTCGAAGAGCAGGGCGTAAAATATATAATCGTAGGCGGCATGGCTGTCAATATCCATGGGTATATAAGAGCCACTACCGACTTGGATATACTGGCGGAGATGGCAGATGATAATCTGGCTAAAATAGTCAATATTTTAAAAGAAGAAGGGTACAAGGTAAAACAGCCTGTCGATCCTATTGTCATAGCAAATGAAGAGACGCGAAGGGGCTGGATCGAGAACAAAAACATGAAGGCGTTCAATTTTTACAAGGAAGATTTTTTTAAGGAAGTCGATATTATTATTGAATCGCCGATAAACTTCGAAACGGCCTTAAAGACCGTATGCAATTATAAAATATCCGATCTTACCTTACCGGTTATTTCAATGGATAACCTGATAAAGATGAAAAAAGGATCCGCGCGTGGTATAGATAAGCTAGATATCAGCCTGCTTAGAAAGATCAAAGGCATAAATGGAGAATAAAGAGCTTAATTTTGATTGGGAGACGGAGGAAGAGCAATTATCAAGATATTTAAGAGTGCCTGTCCAGAAAAGGCTTGAATGGCTCAACGAGATGCATCAGTTTGTTTGCGGCATAAAAAAGGAGGGCTGGAGAGCCGCTGCGCTAGAACTGAAACGCAGACAGAGCCTCGGTGGTCAATGTAAAACATAAAAAAGCTAGATTTTGAGCCTTGTTTTATATAATTTATATGGTATAATTTAATATGGGCTAAAGTAGGGGTTATTTTTTTGGACATTAATTAAGCCAATTTTAAAAGTCTTTAGTATATGGGGGTAGTAAGGGGTAGTAAAATGATGGGGTTTAGAAAGAGTGCACGCTCTTCACTATTATATAGGATTATCCTCTATCTTATAATAATAGAATTAGGCCTTTCCGGAACTGCTCCCCAACTTCTTGCCGAGATAAACTGGGAGGAACCTCAATATCAAGATTACTATCCGGTAGAAACAGCTAATCCGCCTACACCCAATCCAACAATAGAAACGACAACTGAAACTTACACCATTGATCTTGCTTCAGATCCAGTTTTAGATCCCGTATTAGACCCTGCTCCAGACCCTGTTATAGATCCTCCTTTGGACTCTTATCCAGACCCAGCTTTTGACCCTCTTCTGGACCCTGCATCAGTTCCCGACCCGAGCCTGACCTTAGAGTGGACCTACGTGGAAGATATTTCAGGGACAAGTACGGCAAATTCGTATGCCCTGGATGGTACTATCAATTCTGCCGGAGAACTGGTGGTTATAGGTGGATACTACACAGGCACAGGCATAACCAGACACGCCATTTTAAAAAAGCACAGCACGGTCAGCGGAGGCGAAAT
>JADHWH010000033.1 GCA_016783555.1 Candidatus Omnitrophota bacterium
ACATTTAGAGCGCCCGCACAAAATGTACTCGATGAACTTGGTATTCCATACAAAGAAGTAGACGAGGGTCTATTTACTGCCCTTGGCCCGAATGCCTGTTCAAAGCTCATTTCGGCTGCTTGTGATGCCGGGATAAAGATTTTGAATATGACAAAGTTTGATGATGTGGTTTATAGGAATAAGAGGGTAGAGGGCGCGGTTATTAATTGGACACCTGTCTCTGCGTTGCCGAGGCAGATTACTTGTGTTGACCCTATTTCTCTAGAGTCAAAAGTGGTTATTGACGCTACCGGCCACGATGCCTGTGTATGCAAAAGTTTAGAGAGAAGAAATATCTTAAAACTGGCAGAGTTCGGGCCGATGGATGTTGAAACTTCAGAAGATTTAGTAGTTGAGAAAACAGGGGAGATTCATCCTGGTTTGATTATAACCGGCATGGCAGTTTCGACTGCCTACGGAATTCCTCGCATGGGGCCGACTTTTGGCGGGATGTTGGTTTCGGGAAGAAGAGCTGCTCAGGAGGCAGTAAAGATGCTTTCCGGTGAGTCAATGAATAAATCCCATCGCGTAAAAGAAGAGGTTGCTGTATAAGTGCGATGATTGGATTTTGAATCAAACTGCGCCTCTCTTTTATTAGCTAGCCAGATAGAAGAGAGGCGCTTTTTTTATCAGAGGTAGAGATGAGCAAGGCTATAGCATTGCTATCAGGCGGCCTGGACAGCATTCTGGCCGTAAAGTTGATGTTAGAACAAGGCGTAGAAGTTGAGGCAGTGAATTTTTTGACTGTATTTTGTACTTGTACTGCCCGGGGCAAGACATGCCTTGCCTCAAAGTCTGTGGCTGACAGATTAGGTATAAAATTAAAGGTATTTGAGGTTAGTAAAGAGTATTTTGAAGTAATAAAAAATCCAAAATACGGCTATGGCAGCAATATAAATCCCTGTCTCGATTGCCGCATATTTATGTTTAAGAAAGCCGGTCAATATATGAAAGAGAGCGGAGCAGAGTTTTTGATTACCGGAGAAGTCTTGGGACAACGTCCAATGTCTCAAAGAAGAGACGCAATGAGAATTATAGAAAGAGAGAGCGGATTAAAAGGGTTAATCTTAAGGCCGCTTTCAGCTGGATTATTGGAACCTACAATTCCTGAAAAAGCGGGGCTGGTCGATAAAGAGAGACTACTCTCTATCAGCGGGCGCTCACGAAAACCACAGATGCGTTTAGCAGCCCAACTGGGAATTAATGACTATCCCTGTCCGGCCGGAGGCTGTCTCTTGACAGATCCGGGGTTTGCCAGACGAATGAAGGACCTAATAAAGCACAAGCAGGATTTTACTGTTAATGACATTCAACTATTGAAGGTCGGGAGATATTTCCGGCTTGCACCTGAAGCTAAACTTATTGTAGGCAGAAACGAGGAGGAAAACGATAAGTTGTCGAAGCTGGCTCAAAAGGGCGATTTGTGTTTTTATCCAATTAGCGTAAAAGGACCTATTGGGATAGGGAGGGGAGGCTTTAATAATGATTATCTTTTTGCAGCCTCTTCGATTATTGCAAGATATAGTGATGGCGATTTAGAGCAGAAGTTAGAGATTGAATATAAAGACGTTTCCAGTAGTCTTACCAGGCAAGTGACGGTCTTACCAATGGCGCCTCAGGAGATAGAGGAGCTCAGGATATAGAGAAAAGGGGTCACACCTATTTTCTTGACAGCCTATTGCTGAGTTGCTATAATCAGCAATAAATGGCGCGAACAATAAGGCATATAATTCCAGACTTACCACACCACGCGATTCAGCGTGGAAATAATCGACAAGACATTTTTTTTGATAAAGCAGACAGGGCATATTTCTTATCCAAGCTAAAAAAGCTGTTGGAAAAAGAAAAGGTTCTAATAGGTTCATATTGTCTAATGACTAACCATATTCATATGTTGTTGTATCCTCAAGAAAGAGATGCTTTAATAACAGTTATGAAAGGGGTAGCACAGTATTATGCCCAGTATGTGAATCATAAATATAAAAGGTCAGGTAAATTATGGGAGAATAGATATAAGCTTCACATAGTAGATCCTGAATACGAATGGGTAGTTGCTCGGTATATAGAAAATAATCCTTTGCGGGCGAAAATAGTAAAAAAAGCAGAGAATTACGATTTTTCAAGCGCACGTTTGCACTTACTAAATGATAGTGCCAGTGAAATAATAACAAAAGATATTATCCAAACTAAGAAGAAAGAATATAGAGATTTTTTTTATGATTTAGAGGCAATAGATAAGAAGCATATTGCGCAAGTGGCAGATGTAGTTCAACAGGAAAAAGTGCTTGGTAGTGAAGAGTTTATTAAGTGGGTAGAAGGAAAATTTAATGCGTGTTTGAGGATTAGAGGGAGGGGAAGGCCAGCCAAGAAAAAATAGGTGTGACCCCTTTTTTCTCACCTTTTTTCTCTTTCTTTTTTCTGAGAGGTATAGATTTAGAATGTCTGAGAAAATTCTTTTTACATGGAGTGGCGGTAAAGATAGCGCATTCGCTCTTTATGAGCTTCAAAAAACTAAAGATTATGAGGTAATGGCGCTGTTGACTACTGTAACAGAAGACTATAATAGGATCAGTATGCATGGTGTTCAGGCTGGCTTGCTTGAACAGCAAGCTGAATTTATGGGGTTTACGCTTGAAAAAGTTTATATTACAAAAAATTCATCCAACGAAGAGTATGAAGCTAAAATGAGAGAGAAATTGATCTCTTACCAAAAGCTAGGCGTTTCGTCTGTAGTGTTCGGAGATATCTTTTTAGAAGAGATAAGAAAATATCGGGAGGAAAACTTATCAAAAATAGGAATGAAGGGAATTTTCCCTATATGGAAAAGAGATACCGCTGAACTTGCTCATGCATTTATAGATATAGGCTTCAAGGCAGTTACTACTTGCGTTGACACAAAATTTCTTGACAAATCTTTCGTTGGCAGGATATTTGATAGAAAATTTCTATCGGAACTCCCTTCCGGCGTAGACCCTTGTGGTGAAAATGGAGAATTTCATTCATTTGTATATGACGGGCCTATATTTCAAAAGGAGATAGCGTATAAAAAAGGAGAAGTTGTTCTGAGGGATAGCAGGTTTTATTATTGTGATTTAATACCTTTACAACATGCACCCGTAGGGCACCCTTAAGGGTGCCCTACGGCTGTGGGAAATATGTAGAGATGCGAAATCAGAAGAGGAACCGAACGTAAGTGAAAAAGCCAAAGGTGTAATAAATGAAAAAAATTACCTTATTTGTACTATTATTTTGTTTTTTTTGTACAGGGTGTGCCAAAACACCTATTAATGAGACACCCATGTATGGCAATGTCCCTCCGACTCCCGATGTAAAGAAGGCTCACGAACAATTTATAAAAGAAGTTATTGAGGGATCAGGTAACAGAGAAGCAGCGATTAAGAATGGCCTTGACTTAGCTTGGCGCCATTACCATAAAGGCGAGTTGAATATCGCGATGAGAAGATTTAATCAGGTATGGCTGCTGGATAATAATAATGCTGATGCTTATTGGGGTTTCGGTCTGCTTTTAAAAGAAAAAAGGCAGTATGATGAAGCGCTTAAAATGTATGATAAGGCACTAGCGTCAAATCCTAATATGCCGGAAGTCTATAATAACATGGGCAACATTCATAAAGATAAAAGAGAGTACGAGAAGGCGCTGGATGATTTTACTAAAGCAATTGAGCTTAAACCAGATTTTTTTCTCGCATATGCGAATAGAGGGCTTCTATATTTCAGTACAAAGGAGTATAAAAAGGCACTTGCCGATTTTAATAAAGCGATAGAGATTGATCCGAAGGATGCGCAGAGCTATAATGATCGCGGTTGCGCTTACTTCTTTATGAAGGAATATAATAAAGCGTGGGATGATGTACACAAAGCCCAAGAACTGGGCTATAGAGTACATCCGAGATTCCTTGCAGATCTAAAGAAGGCGTCTGGAAGGAGTAATTAAAACTCAGCCGTAGGGCACCCTTAAGGGTGCCCTACGGCTGTGGATAAGTTATGAAGAAAGTCGAGAGGGAACCGTACGTAAGTAAAAAAGCTATATTTTTGCAAAAGGATTGGAAGATTAGGTAAAAGCGATGGGAAAAAGTTTTGCCACTACTATAAATTGTATTGATGGTCGAGTTCAAAAGCCAATCATAGAATTTGCAATAAGACAGCTCAAGGTTGATTATGTCGATCTGATAACTGAGCCTGGCCCGGATAAGGTATTAAGTGAAAACAAAGCTCTCGATATTATTGAATCAATAAAAAGACGCACATTAGTTTCTATTGAAAAGCATGGGTCAAAGGTCGTTATTATCGCAGGGCACCATGATTGCGCTGCGAATCCGGTTGAAAAAGAAGAGCATTGTAGACAGATTAATGAAGCTGTGCAAAGCATAAAAAAATGGAATTTAAAGGTCGATGTTTATGGTGTATGGGTAAATGAAGACTGGAAAACAGAATTAATATGAAAAAAGTATACCTGAGAACATTTGGATGACCGTTGGAAGCACTATTACATACTGATTTTACATTTCTTAGAGGAAGTATATAATACAGGTTAACTGCTTATAAAATAAGGAGATGCGAAAATAGAAATAATGGAACCGAACGTAAGTGGAAATTTTTAATTGAGTAAAGGATTAGGAAAATGAAGCAGTGGTATGAGTCATTATTTGAAAATTATGCGAATAAATATGATAAGGAATGCTTTGTTCAAGGAACGCTTGGGGAATGTGATTTTATTGAACAGGAGATAAATCGCGATAAATCCTTAAAGATCATCGATATTGGCTGTGGCACCGGCCGTCATTCGATTGAATTGACAAGAAGAGGGTATAATGTAGCCGGTATTGATCTATCAGAATCACAGCTTAAAAGGGCAAGAGAAAAAGCAAAAGAGCAAGGGGTAGAAATCGACTTTCAGAAGCATGATGCGCGGAATCTTCCATTTGAATGCGAATTTGATCTGGCTATAATGCTTTGCGAAGGTGGATTTTCTTTGATGGAAACAGATGAGATGAATTTTGAGATACTTAAAAACGCGACAAAAGCACTGAAAAACAAGGGCAAATTGATTTTTACGACATTGAACGGGCTATTTCCGCTTTTTCATTCAGTCAAAGAATTCTATGAGTCAGTACAGAAAGAAGGCAACTCCGTATGCAAAGACTGTTCATTTAATCTGATGACATTTCGCGATCACAATACTCATGTATTCGAAGACGATTCAGGAAATAAAAAAAAATTAAAATGTAACGAACGTTATTATGTGCCCAGTGAAATAACCTGGCTTTTGAAGACTCTTGGGTATAAGAAAATAGATATCTTTGGAGCTAAGCTCGGGGCTTTTTCAAGAAACGATAAACTAACCACAGAAGATTTTGAAATGCTCGTGGTTGCAGAAAAATAATCACGTGCAGTAGATGTTACATATCATAATGCATTAATATGAGAGCCGTAGGTCACCCTTAAGGGTGACCTACGGTTGTGGATAACTTATGAAAAAAGTATACCTGAGAACATTTGGATGCCAGATGAATGAGAGGGATTCGGAATGGGTGATGGGGAACCTGCTCGATAGGGGATTCTGCAAAGCCGATTCGGCAGATGAGGCGGATATTGTTATTTTCAATACCTGTTCTGTGAGGAAGCACGCCGAAGACAGGGCCATAAGCATTATGGGACAGCTTGCAAGATTAAAAAAGAAGAGGCCGTCTCTTATATGCGGTATTATGGGATGCACCGCTGAATATCAAGGTAAGGATCTCTTTGAGAGATTGCCTCATCTGGACTTTCTCTGCGGAACGGCCAATCTCCACCATATACCAGATTTAATAAACAGGATTTTGGAAAGAAGAGAAAAAGAATTTTTTATAGGAAACCTTAAAGGACACCTTCCCGAAGTCAATACCGATTTCAGAGTTAAGAAGAAGGACGCGCTTATATCGATAAGCAGAGGGTGCAATAATTTCTGCACCTATTGCATCGTGCCGTATGTGCGCGGGCCCGAAAGGTCAAGGGCGCCCGAGGATATTATTAAAGAGATAGACGGCCTGCTTAAGAATGGCTACGTCAACTTTACACTTCTCGGACAGAACGTAAATGCTTACGGAAAAGATTTAGGAGAAGGTGTTAGTTTTGTAGGGCTTCTTAGGGCCATAGATAAGCTTAAGGCGAGAAAGAAGATAAGCTTCCTTACAAGCCATCCAAAGGATGCCTCGATTGAGCTCTTCGAGGCGATAAGGGACTTAAAAGGCCTTTCCAAACACCTTCATCTACCTCTCCAGTCCGGTTCCGATAAGATATTAAAGGCGATGAATAGGGGGTATGATTCTAAGTATTATCTAAACAAGGTGAGGTATTTTAGAAGACTTGTTCCCAATGGCCTGCTTACCACCGATATTATCGTAGGCTTCCCCGGAGAAACCGACGAGGATTACAAAAGGACCAGGGAGCTCTTCAAAGAGGAAGAGTTCGACGCAAGTTTTATCTTTAAATATTCACCCAGGCCGCCTGCGCATTCGTCTAAAATGGAGGATAGCGTTCCAAAGGAATTAAAGGAGAAGCGCCACAGGGAGCTCCTTGAGATGCAGAAGGCGATCTCGAAAAGAAAGAAGAAGACGTGATCACTAAAATATTTACCAGACAGAGATTATTTTTATTTACAGCGGTTTTATCGCTTAACCTTCTTTTTGCGGGTAACTCGGATGCATTGGACAGAAGGTGTGAGACTGCGGAAAAATTCTATCTAAATGGAGATTACAAAAACGCCGCGCATGAGTCGGAAAGGCTTTTTAAGGTATATAAGACAGACGCGATCAGAGATCAGGCGGCATACATCGCGGCGTTGAGTTATTTGAAACTTGATAATTATCCGCAGGCCAGGGAATATTTCATCTTTATCATAAATAGTTCAGGCGATCCGTATCTCGTTTCCGAAGCCGAGATAGGGTTGACTAATATGTCTAAAACCCCCACCCCCGCTGAAAAATCGTCATTCTTCTCAGTACAGATAGGGTGTTTTAAGAAGAAGAAAAACGCCGATAAATTATATAAGACCTTTAAAAAAAGAAAGTACACGGTCAGGATATCCGAAGAAGAGCTCGGGAGAGCCGTTATATATAAAGTGAAGGTAGGCCGATTCAAGGCAAAGGGGGACGCTGTAAAGTTTGCCAAAAAACTAAAGAAGATGGGATATCCTACGGTCGTCGTTCCGTATTGAAGATGAAGAGAGAAAGGGTCATATTCATCATCGGACCGACAGGGGTGGGAAAGACGGCATTCGCCGTAGAACTGGCCAAGAGGCTAAAGGGAGAGATTATATCCGCAGACTCTATGCAGGCCTACAGGTTTATGGATATAATGAGCCAAAAGCCCACTCCCGGCGAAAGAAAGGCCGTGCTGCATCACTTAGTCGATTTTTTAGACATTGATGATGAATACAGCGCCGCCGAGTTTATAAAAAGGGCGGATCCCCTTATAGATAAGATTATCAAGAAGAATAAAAGACCCCTTGTCGTAGGCGGCAGCGGTCTTTATATAAAGGCGTTAGTAGACGGGTTGTTCCCTGCCCCGGAGAAGGATACCGCCTTTCGGAAGAGACTCCAGAAAGAGGCAAGATCTTCCGGTACGAAAAAGCTGCATGATAGACTGAAGATTATCGACCCCGAGGCATCTTCCAAAATACACCACAATGACCTTCGCAGGATTATAAGGGCGCTTGAGATATTCCATTTGACAGGTACGCCGATCTCCGCGCATAAAGGAATGACAAAGGGCATTAAAGATAGTTACGCCGTGAGGCTTTACGGCCTGATAATGCCCAGACCCATGCTCTATGAGAGAATAGAAAAGAGAGCCGACGAGATGCTCGAGGCGGGCCTGGTGGAAGAGGTCAAGCTCATAAGAAGAAGAGACCCCAGCATGACAGCAAGCTCTTCTTTAGGGTATAAGGAGATACTGGGTTATCTGGATAAGAGATATTCACTGGATTGCGCAAGGGAACTTCTTAAAAAGAATACAAAGCATCTTGCGAAAAAACAATTGAGCTGGTTTAAGGCGGATAACCGCATCAGGTGGATAGACCTAAAAGAGATATCGCAGGAGAATGCCATTAGATTGATTGTAACAGAATGCAAAGTATAGAGTATCTGTCCTCTGTCCTCTGTTTTCTGTTCTCTGTTCTCTGCGACAAGGGAGATAACCATGGAGAAGGCGCTTTCGGTTATTATTGTTACCGATAAGATAAAGAAAGATAACTGGGCGGCTGAGGATATTATAGCGGAATTCGGTGAGCTTGTGACTTCCTCAAGGATCAGACAGGATGACAGGGTTGTCTGTAATCTGAAGGATATCTCTCCGGCTTTTTTGCTGGGCAAGGGCAAGATCGACGAGATACGCAGGCTCTCAGAGGAGCTTAATGTCGATGTGGTGGTATTCAGCGAAAATTTAAGCGGCACCCAGCAGAAGAATATAGAAGGTGCATTGGGGATAAAGACGATAGACAGGACGCAGCTTATACTGGATATATTCGCCAGACGCGCGCGCTCCGGCGAGGGAAAGATACAGGTCGAATTGGCGCAGCTCGAGTATCTTATGCCGCGGCTCTCGGGAAAAGGCATACTTCTTTCAAGGCTCGGCGGCGGCATAGGGACAAGGGGCCCCGGCGAACAGAAGCTGGAAGTGGATAGAAGGCGGATAGCGGCAAGGATAAATAAATTGAAAAAAGAGTTGTCCGCTATAGCTAAACAGAGAACCATGAGGAGAAAAAAGCGCGAGCGCTTCTCGATGCTGACCATTGCCATCATAGGTTATACTAACGCCGGGAAATCGACCCTGCTAAACGTCCTTACAGGCTCCGATATCCTCGTGGATAATATGCTCTTTAGCACTTTAGATCCTACGATAAGGAAGTATACCTTGCCGACTAACCAGAACGTCCTTTTTATAGATACCGTAGGTTTTATCTATAAGCTGCCTCACAATTTAATAGACGCGTTTAAGGCTACTCTGGAAGAGGTCGCGGAAGCGGATATATTGCTCCATCTTTTAGATATGAGCCATCCGAAGATAAGAGAGCAAAACGAGGCCACGTACAAGGTATTAGAAGAGTTAGATATAAAGGGTAAACCTATAATAACGGTGCTTAACAAATCTGACAGGGTCGAAGACCCTGCGACAAGAAAGAGGCTCCTTAAATATTTTACAGACGCGATAAATATCTCCGCATTGCGCAGAGATAACATAGATGAACTTATAGACAGGATTACGCTTCATTTAGGAAGTCTTACGACCTTTATCAAAGTTAAGATACCTATGGATGATATGAAGTCGGTCCACCTTATATATAAACTTGGAAAGGTAGTAAAGAGGGTTGATGAAGGCGCGTCAATATATATAGAAGCCCAAGTGCCACAAAGAGTTATGCAAAAGTTAAATTTGTATCAACAAATTTAACTTGACATAGCGCAGAGGCGTGATAAAATAATGAATTAGCACTCAAACCTATGGAGTGCTAATTCTACTTTGCTAAATACTTAATCTATTTAGCTTCGTAGGAATAACATACTGGGGGCTATATGGTTAACCAGATGCAGAAAGAATTAAGGTTAAAGAGGCAGAAGAGCGTGCTCACTATGATAGTAAAGTGTCATATAAGCACAGCTGAACCTGTCGGTTCGCATTTGATATCCAGAGAGATAGGGCTTTCAAGCGCCACAATCCGCAACATAATGTATGAGCTGGAAGAGATGGGTTTTATCTGGCAGCCGCATACATCTTCAGGGAGGGTCCCTACCTATAAGGGATACAGGATGTACGTAGATTCGCTCATGGAAGAGAAGGAATTTCTGGAGTCAAGACCGGCGAATTTGGATGAGGTCCTATCTTCCATAAAGTTCGATTCCATCGAAGATATTATCATAAAAGGACTGCAGCTATGTTCGAGAATTACGTCCCAGACCTGCATAGCCCTCTTTCCTACACTGAAGCTTAAGAGATACCTTACAGAGAACCTCGAAGAGAGGACAAGGGATATATTGACTTTTCTTTATGATTTTGATGACAGGTTCTATTATGACGGCGCTCATTACTTAGCCGAACAGCCGGAGTTTAAAGACGTAGAGACGATAAGCGCTGTCCTGAAGGTTCTGGAAGAGAAGAAAGACCTTCTATGTATTTTGGAAGAAGACTCAAAAGCCGGCGGCATCAAGGTGCACATAGGAAGCGAAAACAGCATGTCTCAATTCAACAGATGCAGCCTCATAACGGTAGATTATAATCTTGAAGATAAGATAAAAGGGTCGTTAGGCATAATAGGCCCTATGCGCATGGAGTACGAGAGGGTTATCCCCGCGGTTAACCGCATCGCTGAGTCTATAAGCGAACTTTTTGACGAGATAATATAAGGTTGGCGAAGATGAAAAAAGGCAGAGAGAAAGAAGGCCGGGAAGGCAAGAAGCCGGAAGCCGAAGAGGGAAAGATAACTCTTCCCAGAGAGGAATTTGATAAATTGAACGCGCGGGCAAAAAAATCCGATGAATATTACGATAAATGGCTCAGGTCTCAGGCCGAATTGGAAAATACAAAAAAGAGGCTTGATAGAGAAAAGTCAGATTTTATTAAATTTGCCAACGAGGACCTTATCGTCCGACTTTTGCCGATTGCGGATAACTTTGACCGGGCACTTTTGTCTGTCAGGCATACTAAAGAGTCCGACGCGGTCTTGGAGGGGATTAAGATGGTCCAGAAGGAGCTCTCTACCCTCTTCAATGATTACGGCGCAGAAAAGGTAAAGAGCGTCGGCGAAAAATTTAATCCCCATATTCACGAAGCGATAGCTGTAGTTGAGAGCGATGAGTATCCTGAAGATACCGTTGTTGAAGAGATACAGACAGGTTATACACTAAAAGGGCGGTTGATAAGACCGTCTATAGTTAAGGTGAGTAAAAGAAGAGAAGAAGATAAAGACGCAGGAGGTTTGAAAAATGGGTAAGGTAATAGGTATTGATTTAGGCACAACAAATTCTTGTGTGGCTATAATGGAAGGCGGGGAGCCAAAGGTATTGGCCAGCGCCGAGGGATCACGGACCACCCCTTCAGTAGTAGCCTTCACAAAGAAGAACGAACGTCTGGTTGGCCATGCGGCCAAGAGACAGGCCATAACCAATCCAGAGAACACGATATTCTCCATAAAGCGGTTTATGGGCAGACGCCACGAAGAGGTCGAAGTCGAAGAGAAGATCGTTCCTTACAAAGTTGACGAAGACTCTAAGGGCAACGTAGTCGTTGTCGCGGACGGCAAGTCATATACGCCTCCGGAAATCTCTGCCATGATACTCCAAAAGATGAAGCAGACCGCCGAAGATTATCTGGGCGAAAAAGTGACGCAGGCCGTCGTAACCGTCCCCGCATACTTTAATGATTCTCAGAGACAGGCCACGAAAGACGCGGGCAAGATCGCAGGGTTGGACGTCTTAAGGATTATAAACGAACCGACCGCCGCCTCGCTGGCGTACGGTTTGCAGAAAAAGAAGGATGAGAAGATCGCGGTATTCGATCTCGGCGGCGGGACATTCGATGTATCCATTTTGGAGCTGGGAGAGGGTGTCTTTGAGGTCAAGGCCACAAACGGTGATACACATCTCGGGGGAGATAACTTCGATCAGAGGGTGATGGACTGGATCGCGGATGAGTTTAAGGCAAAGGAAGGGATAGACCTGAGGAGGGATAAGGTGGCGCTTCAACGGCTTAAAGAAGCCGCGGAAAAGGCGAAATGCGAACTTTCGACTAATATGCAGACAGAGATAAACCTGCCCTTTATAACGGCAGACCAGACCGGCCCCAAGCACCTCACGATGACACTCAACCGTTCCAAGCTGGAACAGCTCGTAGACGATCTTTTAGATAGGACCACCTCTCCGTGCAAACAGGCATTGGAAGACGCAGGTCTTAAACCCGGGGATATAGACGAGATTATATTGGTGGGCGGACAGACAAGGATGCCCAAGGTCCAGAAGATGGTAAAAGAGCTTTTCGGAAAAGAGCCTCACAAAGGCGTTAATCCCGACGAGGTAGTTGCGGTCGGGGCAGGCATCCAGGGCGGCATATTAAGCGGAGATAGTAAGCTGCAGGATATAGTCTTGCTCGATGTAACGCCGTTAAGTCTTGGGATAGAGACATTGGGCGGTGTTATGACAAGGCTCATAGAGAGAAATACCACTATACCGACAAAGAAGAGCCAGATATTCTCTACCGCGGCAGACAACCAGACCGCCGTTTCCATTCATGTCTTGCAGGGTGAGCGGGAGATGGCAAGTGACAATAGGACGCTGGGGAGGTTCGACCTTGTAGGCATACCGCCTGCGCCACGTGGTATTCCGCAGATAGAGGTTGCGTTTGATATCGACGCCAATGGTATAGTGCACGTCTCCGCTAAGGATCTGGCTACCGGAAAAGAGCAGAAGATACGCATAGAGACCTCAGGCGCCTTATCTAAGGAAGAGATGGATAAGATGGTCAAGGATGCGAAATCACACGAGGCAGACGACAAGAAGAGACGCGAACTGATAGACTCAAGGAACCAGCTCGATACATTGATATACACATCAGAAAAGTCCGTTAAGGAGTACGGGGATAAACTCTCGGCTGACGAAAGAAAGGGGCTGGAGTCTTTGCTGGAGAAGGGAAAGAAGACGTTGTCAAGCGACAATGTAGATGAGATAAAAAAGGTCCAGGAAGATATACAGAAGTCCGCGCATAAGCTGGCGGAGGAGATGTATAAGGCCAGCGCGCAGAAACAACAGAACGCACAGCCAAAGAAGGAAGAGCCGAAAGAGGAGAAGAAGGATAAGAAGTCTGACGAAGACATAGTGGACGCAGAGTTTAAGGTAGAAGACGAGGATAAGAAATAAGGATATTAGCGTGAGCAAACGTGATTATTACGAAGTGCTGGGACTGAATAAAGACTCAAGTCAGGCTGAGATAAAGAAGGCATATAGAAAGCTTGCCCTGAAGTATCACCCTGACAAGAACTCCGGCAATAAAGAGGCGGAGGAGAGATTTAAAGAGGTCTCCGAGGCCTATGAGGTCTTGAGCGATTCTCAAAAGAGGGCGACCTATGACCAATTCGGCCATGCCGGCATGCAGGGCGCCTTCTCAGGCAGGGGATTTACCTGGTCAGATTTTACGCACTTTGATGAATTCAATGACATATTCGGAAATCTCGAGGGTCTCTTCAGAGGTTTCGGCATAGGCACGGATTTTTTCGGCGGCGGCTTGGGGTCTCAGGGTAGGCGCGGCGGTCCCCGCAGAGGCGCGGATCTGCAGTACGAGATAGTGATAGAATTTGAAGAGGCGGCCTCCGGCGTAGAGAAGAAGGCCGAGGTGCAGCGATACGAGACATGTGGCTCCTGCAGGGGAAGCGGCGCAAAGGCCGGCACTAAGAAGACCAGGTGCCCCACATGCGACGGCGCCGGTCAGGTTGTTACATCCAGCGGTTTTTTTAATATATCCAGAACCTGCGACCGCTGCGAGGGCGAGGGAGAGATAGCAAAGACCCCATGCCCCAAGTGCCAAGGAGAGGCAAGGGCAATTGTAAACAGGAGCATCAAGGTTAAGATACCCGCCGGGGTACATACAGGCAATAGGTTGAGGATACAGGGCGAGGGCGAGAGCGGCCTTCGCGGCGGAGGCCGCGGTGACCTTTATATTTATATTAACGTAAAGCCGCATTCGATATTTGAAAGAAGAGATTACGATATCCTATGTGAGGTTCCCATAAGTTTTCCGCAGGCCGTCTTTGGAGCGGAGATAGGTGTGCCCACACTTAACGGCAATATCCAGATGAAGATCCCTGACGGGACGCAGTCAGGCAAGGTATTCAGGATTAAAGGCAGAGGTATCCCGAAGCTCGGCGGGTATGGTAAGGGTGATGAATTGGTGAGGGTGAAGATCGAGACGCCGATTAACTTAAACGAGGAACAGAGGAGTATCCTTAAAGAGTTCGCCGATGCGTGCGGGGAGGATGTGACCCCCATGCATAAGTCATTTGTCAATAAAGTCCGACAGTTATTCAAATAGCGAGGGGAGACTTAAATGCCGACTTATGAATACGAATGTAAAAAATGCGCAAAAAAATTTGAGCTTTTCCAGAGCATTACCGCCGATACGACGATGGACTGTCCCAATTGCAAGTCCAAGGCGCAGAGGCTGATAGGAGGCGGGGCAGGTTTCATATTTAAAGGGTCGGGTTTCTACGCTACGGATTATAAGAAGAGACCGGCCCCCGCAGGCGAAGGCCGCAAAAAGGAAGAGAAGCCTCCGTGCCCCCTAAATAAGAATTGCAAGGAGTGCAATGGCCCAAATAAAGCCGTTTAGAGGCGTCTTATATAACCCGCGCCTCATAGACGATTTATCAAAGGCAGTGACCCCGCCTTACGATGTCATATCCGAAAACATGCAGGAAGAATATTACAGCCTGCATCGCAACAACGTAATACGCCTTATCTTAGGCAGGATAAAAAAGGGTGATAACAGGTTTAGCAATAGGTACACGAGAGCAAAAAAATTCTTTAAAAGCTGGATAGACAAAGGCATCCTATTGCAGGACAAGACGCCCTCTTTATATATATACCGCCAGGATTACTATTTTAGAGGAAACCTTAAGACGCGGTTGGGATTTGTATCTTTAATGAAGGTAGAAGACCCTCACAAAAGCCGTGTCCTTCCGCATGAATACACTTTTGCCAAGCCTAAGAAGGATAGGTTAAATCTGCTCAAGGCTACACGGGCTAATCTGAGCCCTATATTTACGTTATATGACGATAGGGATTCCCTGATAACAGAGATATTGAAGGTGAATACGAATAGAGACCCTGATATAGACATAGAACAGGACGGCGTAAGCCACAAATTGTGGCGTCTGAGCGACCAGGATGTAATATCAAAGATAAGCGATTTAGTCAAGGATAAGCAGGTATTTATAGCCGACGGACATCACCGCTACGAAGTCGCATTGACCTTCCGCGATATGATGAGAAAGAGGAAGAGAAGGAGCCAAAGAGAGATCGGCTCCGATTATATCATGGTCTACTTTTCAAATTTAGACCCCGAGTCACAGACTATCCTATCGACGCACAGGGTAATCAGGTCTATAAAAAAGACGAAGTTCCAAAAGCCTATATCTGAATTAAAGAGATATTTTCATGTAGAGAACCTGAAATCAAAAGATGAGATGTTTTCTAAGATGGAGGGCGCCGGGGAGGACGAATCGGTTTTCGGCATGTATTATAAAAAAGAGGGATTTCTACTGCTTACACTCAAAGAGAGAGATGTGCTCAGTAAGATAATAGCGCAGAATAGATCTTATCAGTGGAAATGGCTGGATGTGACTATATTGCATCAATTAATATTTAATCATATACTAAAGGTTAAAGAAAAAGTGGCAAAGAAGGATAATATAGTATATACTAGAGAAACTGATTATGCCGTAAGGCTGGTAGACGAGGGAGGTTACCAGGTCTGCTTCTTCTTGAACCCGCCGAAAATAGAACAGGTCAGAGACGTGGCGAGTTCCCGCGACAGGATGCCGCGTAAGACCACGTACTTTTATCCTAAGCCTTTAAGCGGCTTGGTATTTTATAAGCACGAGGCATAAGAATATGGAAGAACTGAAAAAATTATTATTCAGCGGTGACGCAGAGAACCTCGCCAGAGAAGTAGGCCGGCTTCTTGGGGAGGGGACCGCGCCTGATAAGATATTAAATGAAGGGCTTATCGCCGGCATGGGTGTAGTAGGCGGAAAGTTTAAAAATAACGAGATATTTATACCCGAAGTATTAATCTCCGCTGATGCCATGCAGGCCGGCATGAAGGTTCTCGAACCGCGCCTTATAGAGGCAGGTGTAAGGCCTATAGCTAAAGTTGTCATAGGGACAGTCAAGGGCGACCTGCACGATATAGGGAAGAACCTTGTCAGTATGATGTTGAAAGGTTCCGGCTTTCAGATAGAAGACTGCGGCATAGATGTACCCGCGCAGAAATTTATAGAGACCATTAATAAATCGGAAGCGCAGATTCTGGCTATGTCATCTCTTCTTACCACTTCTATGCCGGCTATGAAGAGCACCATTGAGGAGCTGGAGCAGAACGGCTTGCGCGGCAAAGTTAAGATTATGGTAGGCGGAGCTCCGATAACGGAAGGTTTCGCCAGAGAGATCGGAGCGGACGGATACGGAAAGGATGCTGTAGAGGCAGTGGACCTTGCGAAAGGTTTTTTGAAGATAGGGGTAAGCTGATGCCGCTATTCGGCAGTGAACCCAAGTCCAAATACAGAATATTTAAGATAGCTAAACGCAAGAGCATGCCGGATGGTCTATGGACCAAATGCCCCGAGTGCGGCGAGATTATCTATAATAAAAAACTGGAAGAAAATTTAAAGGTCTGCCCCGGGTGTAATTACCACTTTACCCTCGGCGCCCAGGAGAGAATCGATATGTTTCTGGATAAGGGAAGCTTCCAGGAGTATGCCGCTGATATGGAGTCAAGAGACCCCCTTAAGTTTTCCGGCCCGAAGACGTATAAAGATAAATTAAAAGATGACCAAAGCCAGACAAACATGAAATCGGCCGCAATAGCCGGTAAAGGCTCCCTGGGCGGACACAATATAATATCCTGTGTTACCGATTCCAGGTTTATTATGGGCTCCATGGGCTCTGTAGTAGGGGAAAAGATTACGTTTGCGACCGAGAAGGCGACGGAGCTTAAATTACCCCTGGTTATAATCTCCGGGTCCGGAGGCGGGGCGAGGATGTATGAAGGCATGTTATCACTCATGCAGATGGCGAAGACGTCCGCGGCGCTTGCAAGGCACAATAGGGAAGGGCTTGCTTACATATCGATACTTACCAACCCTACAATGGCGGGCGTAATGGCCAGCTTCGCATCATTAGGGGATATCATCATTGCCGAGCCGAAGGCGCTTATCGGATTTACCGGCCCGCGCGTTATTGAGCAGACAATACGTCAGAAACTTCCCGAAGGATTTCAGAGGTCTGAATTCCTGCTGGAGCACGGGCTTATAGATATGATCGTCCGAAGAGGCGAACTGCGCGAGAGACTGACAAAAATATTAGAGTATTTTGATTGATTCTTGTATTTTATATGCTATAATTTCTATAATATACGCTTATAAGGCAAAGCAGCAAAGAGGGTAAAATAATGGCAAGTGTACAGTTAAAGAATATAACAAAGATATTTGCAGGTCAAGTCGTAGCCGTAAAGAATATCAGTCTCGATATCGAAGATAAGGAATTTCTCGTTCTGGTAGGCCCTTCCGGCTGCGGGAAGTCCACCACCCTGCGCGCAATAGCGGGACTTGAGAACGTAACAAAGGGCGAGATTTACATAGGAGATAAAATCGTAAATGACGTCCCGCCCAAAGACAGAAATATAGCCATGGTATTCCAGAATTACGCGCTCTATCCACACATGAATGTATTTGAGAACATGGCCTTCGGGTTAAAATTGCGTAAATATCCTAAAACAGAAATAAAGGAGAGGGTAGGGGAGGCGGCTAATATATTGGGGATTGAGAAACTCCTGGAGCGCAAGCCGAAGGAACTCTCCGGTGGACAGAGGCAGCGCGTTGCCGTAGGAAGGGCGATAGTGAGAAAGCCCCATGTCTTCCTGTTCGATGAACCCTTAAGCAATCTGGACGCGAAGCTCAGAATACAGATGAGGACGGAGATAAACAAGCTTCATATAAGACTGCAGACCACTATGATATACGTAACGCATGATCAGGTCGAGGCCATGACTCTGGGCAACCGTATCGCCGTAATGAAGGACGGCATTATTCAGCAGGTAGCGGATCCGATAACAGTTTATGATAAACCGGTGAATAGATTTGTAGCTGGGTTTATAGGCACCCCTCCCATGAATTTCATGAAGGGGAGAATTATAAGCAAGCATGATAAGTTATTCTTCGACGAAGGGAAATTCCAGGTTAAGGTTACTGATGAAATGGCGCCGGCCCTCAGGGGTTATGTGGGAAAAAAGGTCACATTCGGCATAAGGTCAGAAGACCTTTACGACAAACTCTTTGTTACAGAGGCGCCCCCGGAGAATACCATAACGGCGTCGGTTGAGGTTATAGAGCCTATGGGCTCCGAGGTCTACCTCTATCTTACAACCGGCCTCAATTCCTTTATAGCCAAAGTCGGAGGCCACGCAAAGCCTATTATTAATCAGGATATGGATATTGTCTTCGACATGTCCAAGGTCCATTTCTTTGATGTGGATAGCCAAAAAACGATAATTTAATTTTGCCTTGCGCCATGACACGGATTACTATTCCTACGAAGCCCATACCAGCTATAGGATATTGAAGGGCAAAGTAGAATGAACCTTATCAAAGACAAGATATATTTAGGTTTTGTAGCCTCTATCCTCTTTATCTACCTTACCTTCTTCCTCTTACATATCGATACAAGGAGTATATCCGAAGGCAGTTTTTTCATCTTTACGAACATCTACCTTCTCTTCTTCAACGCTATAATCGCCGCAAGCTGGTTTGCGTTCGGATGGATAGGCGGCGCTATATTCCTGGCATTCTCCATTATAATAGCGCTATCTCTTTCCTTGGCCACAGGGAACAACATCTATTATATACATGCCGGCCTCTTTTCAATTACGGCGCTTCTCTCCTTCAATTCCTTGAGAGGCTTCGTAGCGTTCCAGACCGAATATCAGTTGAAGACCGAAAGGATAGGAGAGGAGAAGAACACCCTCTTTAAACGCATGGAGAGAGACCGCGCCCAGGCGCAGGCATTCGAATTGAAATTCAAAAGGTATGAATTACTGAAGAATGTCGCCGAATATTTAAGCGATATCTTTTCACAGGAAAAGATTGTAAAGTTTTTGGCCCAGAAGTCATTCGCGATAATAGGCAAGTCTACAAGGTCCCTTATCTATCTGATAAATCCTTATAATCAGGAATTGATATTGACCTATTCCAAACAACCGCAGGATTTTCCCAGGATAAAAACCAAGAAAGGCGACATCTTTGATAAATGGGTGCTCAAGCAGAATCAGCCGCTTATAGTATTAAATACATCCAGAGATTTTAGGTTTCCCCAGGACGATATTCTACTGGATGAAGTGAGGATTAAGTCTGTAATAGCCGTGCCTATGGTAAGCCACAATAAGATGATAGGGCTCCTGCGCCTGGATAACCAGGAGCCGGA
Source organism: Candidatus Omnitrophota bacterium (assembly GCA_016783555.1). Taxonomy (GTDB): domain Bacteria; phylum Omnitrophota; class Gorgyraeia; order JABMRJ01; family JABMRJ01; genus BS750m-G22. Next base: position 19,278 of record JADHWH010000033.1, read on the forward strand.
TATCTATAATCCCGACGATCTGAGACTGCTTGATATCGTAGGCGATTTGGGCGCGGTAGCGCTGCACAACAACATGCTGTATCAAAGGACTACGGAACTCGCGATAAGAGACGGCCTGACCCAGCTTTTTGTTTATAGATACTTTATGGAGCGCCTGACAACTGAATTCAGGCGCGCGCAAAAAAGCGTGCATCCCTTTTCTATTCTAATGATAGATATCGACCATTTTAAAGAATACAACGACAAATACGGCCACATAGCCGGTGATATACTGCTTAAGCATCTTGCGACGATGCTTACCTCGATTGTCAGTAAAGGCGACATAGTCGCGCGTTACGGCGGCGAAGAATTCGCCATAGCCCTCTTTGATGAGAAAAAAGAAGACGCAAAGAGGCTGGCGGAGAATATAAGAGATGCTGTCGATGAGAATATATTTTACTTAAGAAGGGAAGAGACTCACGCAACGATATCGATAGGCGTCTCAACCTATCCAGACGATGCCAAGACGGCAAGAGACCTCTTAAAAGTTGCTGACCAAAATCTCTACCGCGCAAAAAAAGAAGGCAGGAATAGGGTATGTACGAGTTGATATCAAAATGGCAGCCTGTGATATTGGCCTTTTTAGCTCCCGTCTTTACCGTAGCCACTTTTTTTAAGATTAAAAAATCGCGCAGAGGTTATAAAGAGACGATTGCGGACAGATGTCTATCCTCGGAAAGGGAGTATAATGGCCTTGTAACCGAAGAGGGACATATATATGACAGGCAGCTTAAATACGAGAAGAGATTGAGTGAGACCTCAAGCCTTTATGAGATTACAAAGGAGATGTCAGCAAGCCTGCACTTCGACGATATATTCAAGATACTGGCCGAATATCTGCAGAAGTCCTTTCTCTTTAAGAGAGTTGCCCTTATCCTGGTTGGTATGGATGAGACTTCTTCGGGTGAAGTGGTTTATGAGACATTAGGTATCCAGGATAGCGCGTCGAAAGCCAAAGGCGTCTTTCCTAAGTTAGAGATCGCAGGCCGTCCTTTAGATGAGAATGATAAAAAGATTTACGAGCTACTGAAAAATGATATAAGGCGGATACAGATTACGAGAACGGAGTGGCTTAAATCCCCTTATGCGCAGTACCTTCCCGAAGATGCGCATACCTTTATGGCTGTGCCTATGCTCTTTGAGGACCGTCTTATAGGCATACTCTCTATCGTAGATCTTTCCGTCAGCGATCTTGAGAAATTTTCGATACTTGCCGCGCAGTTTTCACTTGAGATGAGGAGAATAATACTTTATGAAAAAGTCGAACAGATGGCTATAACCGATGGTCTGACAAAGGCATTTGCAAAGAGACATATCATGGAGCGCCTGGGGGAGGAGTTTGAAAGGTCTATACGCCATGATTTCAGTCTCGCGTTTCTTATGGTAGATATAGACCACTTCAAAAATTACAACGATACTTATGGCCATTTGGTAGGCGACGCCGTGCTGAAAGATATAGTGGAACTGCTAAAAAATAATACAAGAGAAGTCGACTTGGTCGGGAGGTTCGGAGGCGAAGAATTCTGCGTTATATTGCCCGAAACCGGAAAGGACGAAGCCCGTCTGGTGGCGGAGAGAATTAGAGAGATGATCGAGAACCATAGTTTTAAAGCTTATGATGAGTCAACCAATGTTCAGGTGAGCATAGGTGTGGCCGTCTATCCCGAAGATGCAGGAGACGTTAACGAAATTATAGAGAATTCCGATAAGGCGCTATATGCCGCGAAAAACGGCGGCCGCAACAAAGTTTGTGTCTGCAATGGTTGACAATCCTAAGTTGCTTTTATATAATATTCAGATAATATGTTGTTTTAGCAGAATAAGGATATAATTATGAGAAAATATTATGTTGGAATAGATATCGGCGGGACTAATACCAAGGTAGCTATTCTCGGAAGAAGATTCGCAATCCTGAATAAAATATCGTTTCCCACCACTTTGTTTAAAACCCCCCAAAGGCTCCTTACAGCAATAACCGATTCTATATTCAGTCTCTTAAAGAAGCGTGATATTGGTCTAAAGGAGGTCTCTGGTATCGGCGTCGGCATAGCGGGTCTTGTGGATGCCGAAAAAGGCGTTATCCGCAATCTAATTAATATACCGCACTGGAGGGGGCTGAATATAAAGCACTACTTTGAGAGAATTTTTAAAATTCCCGCCTTTGTAGATAACGATGCCAATGTAATGACATTGGCGGAGTTTTACAGAGGGGCAGGCAGGGGAAGCAGGAATTTAGTATGTCTTACGCTGGGCACCGGCGTTGGCGGCGGTATAGTAATTGATAGAAGGCTTTATAGAGGCTCAACGTCATCTGCCGGAGAGATCGGGCATATCCCTATAAATGAACGCGGGCCGAAGTGTAACTGCGGCGGCATTGCGTGTATAGAATCATATATCGGCAATAGATATCTTATCAAGGCCTTGATTCGCAGAATTAAGAGAGAGAGGTCCTCGCTTCTAAAGAAGATGATAGACGGAAAGTATTCAGACCTCACTCCTGAACTGGTCTTTAAGGCGGCAAGGCGGGGGGATAAGTTCGCTATAGATTTCTGGCGCATGGTCGGCGCTCGCCTGGGGACAATGCTCACCGGTGTGATTAATCTCTTAGATCTCGATAAGGTTGTGATAGGCGGCGGCATCGCAGGGGCGGCGGAATATTTCTTTCCTTCATTACAAGAAAAGATCAAGCTCAACGCTATGGAGATACAGGGCCGGCATGTTAAGATTGTAAAGGCAAAATTAGGCAAGGATGCCGGATTGGTAGGAGCGGCAGTGTTGGTCAGCATAGAGAGAGATAAGTGATAAGACTCAAAAGACCAGAAACCAGTATTTTATCCCTTCTGTTTTCTCTTCTCTTTTTTCTATTATTAACAATTCCCGCGATTGCCGAGGAATCGGAAGAACCAATAGTAGTAAACGGCGAAAGAGTAGAGTATCTTTATGAACAGAAGAAGGTTATCGGAGTGGATAATGTTGTGATAACTTATAAAGACGTGACCCTCATGTGCGATAAAATTGTCGTTGATATGGTAA
>JADHWH010000078.1 GCA_016783555.1 Candidatus Omnitrophota bacterium
AGGAGATAGAAATATTGAAAGAGGATCTCCTAAAGAGCCTATGCAGAGACGGTACGCATACTTTTATAGCAGAGACGACAATGCGCGCCGCCCTCATAAGGGACTTCGTAAATCTACAGCTGCAGCCGGAGGATCTAGAGGAGTACCGCCAGGACAGAAAAGCCTTCAACCTTAAGAAGATCAGCCGTTCTTTAAATGAGATTGCGGAGAGGTACAACATAAAGCAGGCGTTTATCGATTATAATCCCGTTATAGACAAGAACCTGCCGAGGCTTGAGAAATTCTATACAATCGCGCATAGACGCGACAAGGCCTTCTTTAAGAATGCGTCAAAGGTAATGAAAGAGGAGGGGCAGAAGAGGGCCGTCTTGATAGCGGGAGGATTCCACACAGAGAGGCTGATGCCTCTCTTTAAAGAAGAGGGTTATTCCTACGCAGTGGTCACACCTAAAGTCAAAGACCAGACAGACTACTTGCTCTATCGCTCGCTCCTGAGAGGCGAACTTTTCCATGAAGAGAAGAAGATAAAAGCAGGCCTTAAGCACTTAAGGATAGAAGCGGTCGTGCAGAGGGTCCCCGCGTTTCGTGCATTGGTCAGCGATCTTATCGGAGAGATAAATCTTGTAAATACAGCCAATACTTTCGAGGCCATGGAAGGCGCCCTTCCGGCGGCTTTAAGAGAGGCGCTGGTTGCTGAAAGAGCCCGTCTCGAGCTCGACATGGCAGGAAGAAGAGTGGTAGCCAGAGAAGAAGGCAGGTTTACATGGGAATATTCAATCGATCGAGGCGAATGCAGGAGATCGACGACCCAGGCGAAGAGGACGAGCCGAGCAGTATGACGCCGACTATGAATTCGGCAACACCGTGGTGGCTGACAGGGAGGACTGGAGCCGTAGATTTTGATACGGCTATTGCAGAATATCCGGCAGGGACAGCAGGATATACTGTGGCCACTCTATTACGTGATAGGTTTAAAGAGAGGTTATCGCAGAGCGATATTTTAGTCAAAGCTGTAAGGATAGGGGCGCCAAAGGGCAAAAGAGATGGCGAACAAGAGACCGTCTGGGTTGCTCGCTTTACACCGACCAGTACTCCCGATATATATATGGCCGTATATTACATAAGCCCTACCTTTATACGAAATCTCGCCCGTTTATATGAAACTGATCCCACCTTTGCGCAGGAAGTCATAGATACCGCCGTTCGATACCATGAACCGACCCATATCTTTCCGATACCGGCAAGCGGCAAGATGGAGTCATTGGCCAAGAAAAAACGGGGAAATGAAGATGTTGATATTGAGAGGATCAACGGATTCTTGAGATTGTGCGGCATAGACAGGATTGACGGGGTAGATATGAATGGCCTTGAAGTCGCAGGCAGATACAGAGGTAGGCGTTTTGAAAAGATCGAGGTGCTCGCATGGATAGCCGGCTGGTCTAAAAGTGACGACCTCGCGCAGAATATCGCGCGATATATGTTCTACAGATTTGCCGTTGTGGACGGCATTACAGATAGAGAGAGGCTCCTTGACTCTATAAGACAATTTGTCGAAGATCCGCCTAGGCATGATGCTATATGCAACAACTTCTTCTGGCTTAATAGCAGATTCTACAACGAGACATACAATAATATGCTCACTTATGCCGAGATGCTTCTCGATGATTACAATAATGGGACTTCCAACAGGTACGTCTTTACAGGCAGAGATGTTGTATCAGCGCGCGAGCCAGGCCAGGAAGAGATTGCTGCCGTTGCGATGACGCCCGGAGAGTCTTCAGACACGCAGGGCCGCGAAGATTCTGCTGCAGGCATGACGCCGGATGCTTCTTCGGAAGGACAGTTGCAGAAATGCCTATCTGAGATCCCCCCAGCTTCAGAATCTTTCTTCAATACGGTCATATTCGATGCCGGCAATGTTATCTACCGTTTTGATTACGGAAGGGCGGCAGAAGAGCTGGTAGAGAGATTCGGGGTAAATAGAGAGCGCGCCTTAAGCTTCTTTGAAGATAGGAATTCTGATCAAAACAACCCTATCTACAGGTATGAACATGGCATAATCGTCAAGGATGAATTGGTGCAGGGGGTGAAGGAATGGATTGAGCGCGAAACAGGTGGTTCCATAGAGCTTAACGTAAGCCAATTTGAGAATATATTCAATTCAATATGGTTGGGAGACATCCCTGAGACCATTGCTTTAATAAGAGGCCTTAAAGCAAAAGGTTATAAGATACGCGTTATGTCTTCAATGAATTCCATTCACCACGATTTCATAATGCGTCCTGAAAACAGCGCCATTGGCGGCCTATTAGACAGCCCAGAAAGAGACTTTTATGCCTCTTATCAGACAGGGCTTGCCAAGCCGGATAAAGAGAGTTATGTAGAAGTAGCAGATGATTCAGGCGATTTTAGGGAGAGGTGTCTCTTTATAGATGACCTGAAAACTAATACCGATGGAGCGATGCGAGCGGGGTTGACGAGTTCCTGGTTTAACCCGGATGATGTCCTGGGGAGCATTGAAAGCATATCGGATAAACTCTCCACAACTCAAGAAAGACAACCGAGCGTTGATAATGAGGAGATATTACGAAAGGCCAACGCCGCAGGCTTAATCTTAAAGGCCCGCGAGCTCATAAACAGAGAGATAACCAACGAGACAAAGCAGAAAGAGGCGTTCAGCGTACTCATCCGGTATGCTCGTTATATATTAGGTATAGAGCCGGTTCCGGCAGGAGTAGACCCGTTACAAGCGACATGTGATAGATTGGGCGATCTCGGCGTAACCGATGCCCAAACAATATTCGACAGGACCAAGAAAGAGGCAGAAGATACCTTCAGCCCTGAAAACATTACCGATCTTAAGAAGACAGAAGAGGCAAAGATAGAAGGAAAGCTCTCTTCACCAAAATACGACTTTATACAGAAGAAGCCCATCGACCAGCACCCGCCTATAAAGACCCGCCACTCAAACAGCGATGTCTCGAAGGTATTAGCCAGGGCAGTAAAGAGAGGGTTCAGGCTGATTATATCAGGAGCTATGAGGCTATTAGACGGCGCGGGCTCATCCTTGGATCTGCCGTTCTTCCAGTGGCTGCTTACCAAACTGGGCGCGCATAAGCTTGCAGATTTTCCTATTACCCCCACTGTCGCAAGCGCATTTGGAGCGAAGATACGCATTGAGAAGGCTTCCCGAAGTAACCAGATAGAATACATAGCGCCGGACTTCCGTTATCCGGGAAGTTACCATAAGAAAGCCTACCGAGGCAAATTCATAACCGAAGATAGGCCCTATATAAGGAGAGGAAAGGTAGAGCTTGATGAGAACGACAGGACTCCATATGGCCAGTTGGACGCAGCTCCATTTATCTTCCAGCTATTCGGCCTTACGGGAGGATACCGCATCATAGTAGAAGACGTAGCCAAGGCAGCATTGGCAGGTGGAATGGAGTCTTCAAATGTGGCAAATATAGCCCTCGTAACCGCAGCAAGCATATTGAGCGGCGCGGATCTCTCAGAAGCGGATATCTTCAGCCTTGCCGTAAAGTTAGAGAATGACGAATTCGGCGGCTTAACAGGCGGCCAGGGACACCGCAACTGCCAGCAGGGCGGAGTCTTTGCGAATTTATGGCCCTCAGGCGCAAAGGGTGTAGTTGACGGCGAGCTCTTCAATCCCTACTCAGCCTTCTCTATACCGTTAATAAAGAGCGAAGAAGGTATAAAGGCATTGGAAGACCATATCCTGCTTGTCCTGCCCGGAAAAGAGTACAAAAACGGCATGGAGCAGGTAAAGAGGACCGCAAACCTGATAAATGAGATGTGGACGGATCTTTTAAAATATTTCGATGAAGTAGGATTCCTCCTCCATTACGAAAAGCTATCCCTTGCAAGCCGATATATACAAGCCATGCGAAGATTAGACGAGGCAGCGCAGAAAAAAGACAAACAAGCGATAAGAGAGGCCATAGCAGAGATAACGGCATGCCTAAACAGATACGTCGAGATAAGGAATACCCTGCAATACCGCTGGATGGCGCTGATGTTCGATGCCCACAACGCAAGAGAGAAAGAAAAAGATGGCCAACAGGGCTGGCGCCTTCCGGACGGAAGACTCCTTGCGTCTGACAAAGAGACACCCCTGCCCACATACGCTGAAGAGCTCGCAAGGAAGGTCTTTGACGAAACCCACCCCGAATACGAAGACTTCAGGGCCATAAGAGAAGAATACGAAAAGAAGGGCGAAGAGTACCTGCGCAGTCAGAGCCTTTACTCCTACGAAAGATCAGGCCAACTTGCCGAAAAGATAAGAGGTATAGGCGGAGCGCATATGGACCTGGGGGCAGGCGGCCCGGGCGCAAATTGCATTGAAGTGCACCCTGATGGAAAAGCGCGCCTCAAAGGAAAGCTGGAAGAAGAAGGATACCACGAGCTTACCAACGATACAATCGCAGCTGTCATGCAGGATGAGACAGGTGAAATAATACCCCTCGCAGGTTACATGGATGCGGATGTCTCCCTTGAGCCGTTAGCAATAGAAGGAGTCGAAGAACTGAATAACTATGTAGAGCCAGGTGAGAATGTGGAATTTAGGCTCCCCCAAGAACCTGCAACCGTCACCTTCGGAGACTTAATCGAACACCAATTCGACGTCCGCGCAGCATTACAAGCGCAAGAAGAAGGTACCGAAGACGAGCCTGCGGGCATGACGCCGGATGAAGGGTTAAGCTTTGAGGAGCAGATAGAAGCAGCTAAGCAGTTCCTAAGAGATAATGGGCTTGGTGAGAATTTGTTAATAGTTGATGAAAAAGGACAAACGCTACGCTTGTATCTTTCTGGTGCCCCAGTAATCAACCTTAAACCCTTAAGCAACCTTACGAATTTGCAATCGTTGCATCTTTCTAATACCCAAGTAACCGACTTTGAACCCTTAAGAGGCCTTACGAATTTACGAGAGTTGGGTCTTTCTAATACCCAGATAACCAACCTTGAACCCTTAAGAGGCCTTACGAATTTACAATGGTTGAATCTTTCCAATACCCAAGTAACCGACCTTGAACTCTTAAGAGGCCTTAGGAATTTAGAACGGTTGAATCTTTCTGGCAC
>JADHWH010000034.1 GCA_016783555.1 Candidatus Omnitrophota bacterium
GCACTTTAAAAAACACGGAGGATTTAAGTTTTGAAACACAATATAACGTTGATACCTGGTGACGGAATAGGGCCGGAGATAAGTAAAGCCGCAAGAAGGTGCATAGAGGCTGCGGGCGTGGATATTGAATGGGAGGTAGTCAATGCCGGCTCGGATGTGATGAAGAGTGAGAAGACCCTTCGACAGGCTCAGGGTGCTTCGAAGGGTGCTGAGCGAAGTCGAAGCACCCCCCTTCCAAAAAAGGTCCTAGACTCCATTAAGAAAAACAAGGTCGCGATAAAAGGGCCTATTATAACGCCGGTAGGGAAGGGCTTTAGGAGCGTTAATGTCCAGATGAGGCAGGACCTTGACCTCTATGCATGCGTAAGGCCGTGCAAGTCTTATCCCGGTGTAAAGTCGCGCTATAAAAAGATCGACCTTGTGGTAATAAGAGAGAATACAGAGGATCTCTACGCTGGAATAGAATTCGAAAAAGGAAAAAAAGAGACGAAAAAGATTCTGCAGGAAATAGAGGCCTTAAGCAAGAAGGCGATAAAGAGCGATTCCGCTATCTCGATAAAGCCTATATCGGTCTCTGCCTCTGAGAGGATTATAGATTTCGCGTTCAAATACGCCATAAAGAATAATAGAAAAAAGGTAACCCTTGTGCACAAGGCCAACATAATGAAATATACAGACGGATTATTTTTAGAGATTGGGAAGAAGGTAGCCAGAAAATATGAGGGTAAGGTCGATTTTGAGGAGAGGATTGTCGACAACATGGCAATGCAGCTGGTACAGAAACCTCAAATCTACGACTGCATGGTCCTGCCTAACCTTTACGGCGACATAATATCTGACCTCTGCGCAGGGCTTGTCGGAGGCCTGGGCGTCGCGCCGGGCGCCAATATAGGCGACGATATAGCATTGTTCGAGCCGACCCACGGAGCTGCGCCCAGATACAAAGGGCAGAACAAGGTAAATCCTACCGCTATGATACTCTCCGGCGTATTGATGTTAAGGCATATAAATGAAGCGAAGGCCGCCGATATGTTAGAGAATGCGGCCGCCTCCGTGATAAAGGAAGCCAAAAACGTCACATATGACCTTAAAGAGAATAGGGATGACCCTGCCGCAGCATCTACGAGCCAGATGGCAGACGCAATAATAGAGAAGCTAAAGGAGGCTAAAAGAGGGTGAATCCCGTTAGACCTCATAGGAGGTCAGCGGGGAGAGGAGGTCTAACGGGATGAAGATATCCATAATAGGCGCAGGGAATGTAGGCGCTACACTCGCAAAAATGGTTATAGAGAGCGATACGGCCGATGTGGTCCTCTTGGACGTCGTAAAGAATGTCGCCCTGGGCAAGGCCCTGGATCTATCGCACGCCGCACCGCTGGTAGGGCAGACAAAGAGGATACTCGGCACAGATAATTACAAAGATACGGCCGGTTCGCACATCGCCGTTATAACAGCCGGTTTTCCAAGACAGCCCGGCATGAGCCGCGCAGATTTGATTAAGAAAAATGGCGGCATCGTGAGAGATGTCGTAAATAATATAAAATCTTCATCGCCGGATGCGATTATAATAGTAGTCACGAACCCTCTGGATGTAATGACATATATAGCCTACAAAGAAAGCTCCTTTGAGCGAAACCGCGTTATGGGCATGGCCGGCGTATTAGACTCCTCAAGGTTCACATACCTAATCGCGAAGAAGCTTAATGTGGAATATAAAGAAATAGAGACGATAATTTTGGGCCAGCACGGTCCTTTGATGGTACCGGTCATAAGCCATACTAAGGTTTCGGGAAGACCCATAAATGAGGTCCTAAGCAGTGAAGAGATCGATCTCTTAATAAGAGACGTTATGGAATCAGGCGGAGAGATAGTGAATCTATTAGGAAAAGGGAGTGCCTATTATGCCCCGAGCGCTTCATGTTTTACAATGATAAAAAATATTATAAACGACGAAAAGAATCTGCTAAGCGCCTGCGTCTACGCAGAAGGCGATTACGGATTATCGGGTCTCTGCATAGGGCTGCCTGTAAGACTCGGCAAAAAAGGCTGTGTGGAAGTGGCAAAATTAAGACTGGATAAAGACGAGCTCGACTCGCTTAAAAAGGCCGCAGAAAGTATTAAAGAATTACTCTCCGGACTATGAGCAAATACGATATTACTATAATAGGCGCAGGACCCGGGGGTTACGTTGCCGCGTTATATGCGGCCGGGCTCGGGAAGAGGGTGCTGGTAATAGAGAAAGATAAGCCCGGAGGAGTCTGCCTTAATTGCGGCTGCATACCCACAAAGACGCTCATAAGAAGCGTAAAAACACTTAAGTCTGTAAAGCATTCTAAAGAGTTCGGCGTCGACGTCTCCAGCCACAGCTTAAATTACCCAGCTGTGAGGAGAAGAAAAGATGAGGTCGTAAAGACTTTGACCAAAGGGGTCGAATCGCTATTAAAGGTTAAAAAAGTAGATGTAAAGAAGGGGTTTGGGCGGCTTGTCGATAAAGGTGTGGTAGAGGCAGCCGGCGAGAGGTTCGAGTCTAAGGATATTATAATCGCAACAGGCACAAGGCCGCAGGAGTTACCCGCATTTAAGTTTGACAAGACCGGGATCTTATCAAGCGCTGATATGCTGGATCTCAAAGAACTCCCGAAGAGGCTTCTCATAGTCGGCGGCGGGGTAAACGGCTGTGAGTACGCGTATATATATGCCTCCTTTGGTGTTGAGGTAACTATCGTTGAAATGCTGGACAGGCTCCTTCCTACAATGGACAGGGAGCTGGGCAAGAATATGGAGATGATACTTAAAAGATTGAATGTAAAAATAATGACAAAGACCAGACTCGAAGAGATACCACCGGAATACGACAAGACCGTAATATGCGTGGGCCGAAGATACAACACGGAAGATATCGGGCTTGAGAAAGTCGGCGTGAAGACCGAAAAGGGAAGGATAGCGGTAGACGGAAGCCTAAGGACCAATGTGCCCGGTATCTATGCAATCGGGGATGTTATAGGTGGATATCTTCTTGCCCATGTCGCCTCACACGAAGGCATAATCGCATGTGAAAATATAGCAGGTAGACCCGGCGTGATGGATTACGGAAGCGTCCCTTTATGCGTATATACCGATCCCGAGATATCTTCAGTCGGTCTGACCGAGGGCGAGGCCAAAGATAGAGGTTGTGAAGTAAAGGTAGCGAAATTTCCGTTTAAGAATTTAGGAAAATCACACACGATGGGTGAAAAAGACGGCTTTATTAAAATAATCGGCAACAAAAAGACTGATGAGATACTAGGCGTTCAGATGGTAGGGCCGCAGGCAGCCGACTTGATAACAGAAGCGGCGGTAACGGTAAAGAACAGGATGAAAGTCGAAGGAGTTTGCAGCCTAATGCATGCTCATCCGACGTTGAGCGAGGCATTTATGGAGGCGGCATATCTTTTTGAAGGAAGGCCGATTCACGCTATATGACAGAGGCTGCGCGGCAAAAGGAGCTCTTTAACATAATAGACGCCGGGATGATAGAGTATAGTAAGGCCTATGGCTTGCAGAGAGAACTCGTCTGGAAACGCAAATTAGGGCTTATACGCGATACTATTATTTTGGCAGAGCATAAACCTGTATTTACAATCGGAAGGAGAGGTTCAAAATCAAACTTATTGGTACGCGAGGGGTGGCTTAAAGATAGGGGTTTAGAGCTTGTAAGGACCGACAGGGGCGGAGATATAACCTTTCATGGCCCTGGGCAGCTGGTCCTCTATCCGGTTATAGACCTTGCCGGATTCGAAAAGGATCTGCATTTATATATAAGGAATCTCGAAGGTGTAATAATAGGGTTTCTCTTATCCTATGGCGTATCAAGCATGCGCATCTCCGGGGCAACCGGCGTCTGGATAGAGAGCGATACAAAGATAGGCTCTATAGGCATAGGGGTAACAAGATGGGTAACTTATCATGGATTGAGCGTAAATGTAAATACGCCTTTAGAGTATTATGACATGATAAACTCCTGCGGACTTGAATCGTGCAAGATGACGTCTCTCTCTTCTGTTTTAGAAAATTACGTAAATATACTAGAGGCTAAAGAACGCCTGATCCAGAGCTTTTTTGAAATATTTAAAAGATATGGCACAACGATTTCCAGCATGGATAAAAAAGAGGCTCATCTACTCTGAGACAGCCTGCAACTTAGAAAGACTAATAGATGCACTCGCGCTCAATACAGTATGCAAAAGCGCCTGCTGTCCGAATAAGAGCGAATGCTTCTCTCAAAAGAAAGCTACGTTTATGATACTGGGGAAGATATGTACCAGGAGCTGCGGATTCTGCGCCGTAAAAAAAGGGAGACCTCTACAGCCAGACAAGTCAGAAGCGGAAAGAGTCACTAACGCAGTGAAGGCGCTGGGGTTAAACCACGCAGTAATTACGTCTGTGACAAGAGATGATCTGGAAGACGGCGGCGCCAGGCAATTTTACGATGTGGCCTTTAAAATTAAAGGGGAGACACAGGCCAGGCTTGAAATCTTGACTCCCGATTTCAGAGGTAAAAAGGAGGCGTTAGATACTGTCTTAGATGCCCATGTAGATATATTCTGCCATAACCTGGAGACCGTTCCGCGCCTCTACAGCCGTGTAAGGCCGGAAGCCGATTACAAAAGATCGCTTGAAGTCTTGAAAAGAGCGAAAAAGAGAATAGATACTACAAAAAGCGGCATCATGGTTGGGCTCGGCGAAAGGGAAGATGAGGTCTTTAATGTTATGCGCGACCTAAGAGAGATAGACTGTAAATCGTTAACCATAGGACAATATCTCAGGCCCACTAAAAGACAGCTGGGGGTGTATGAATATGTGCACCCGGATCTCTTTAATAAGTATAGAATGTTGGCCCTGTCACTGGGCTTTAAGCATATTCTTAGCGAACCGTTCGCAAGGACGTCTTACATGTAGGGAGGCAGATATGGCAAACGTGACCTTACCGGAATTAGGAGAGGGTATAAAGAGCGCGGTTGTATCATTTTGGCACGTAGACAAGGAAAATAGGGTCGGCGAAGGCGATGATATTGTTGAAATGGCCACCGATAAAGCGACCTTTAATGTACCTTCACCTGTCGCCGGAACGATAAGAGAGATAATGTTCCAGGAAGGTGATACAGTACAGGTCGGAGATACATTAGCGGTAATAGAAGAGTAACCAGCAAACGGAGGATTAGAATATGCACGAAGCAAACAGGCTTAAGCGATTGCCACCGTATCTATTTACGGTCATAGACCAGCTCAAAAAAAAGGAGAGAAAAAAGGGTGTAGACATCATAGACTTAGGTATGGGCAGTCCTGACCAGCCGTGTCCGAAACATGTTATAGAAGAACTCTGCAGGGCAGCCAAGGCTGACGGCAACCAAAGATACTCCAGGGTTGACGGCGAGTTAGAGACGAAACTGCGCAAGACCGCAGCCGACTGGTATAAGAGCCGCTTCGACGTCGATTTGGACCCCGATGAAGAGGTCCTGCCCCTTATAGGGTCTAAAGAGGGTATCGCGCATCTATCATTGGCATTCCTTAACAATGACGACATAGCGTTGGTGCCCAATCCCGGTTATCCGGTTCATTTCAACGGAGTCATCATGGCAGGAGGCATTCTCTATAACATACCGATATCGGAGGATAACGGTTTTAAGCCCAAATTCGAGACCCTGAGCCCTGAAGTAGTCAAGATGGCCAAGCTCCTATTCCTAAGTTATCCGCATAACCCGACTGCAGCGGTGGTGGATATTAAGTTCTTTGAAGATGTAATAAAATGGCTTAAGGGCAAAAACATTATCGTTGGCCATGACCTCGCTTATTCAGAGATAGTATTCGGAAATTACAAGGCCCCCAGCATGCTGCAGGTAAAAGGCGCAAAGGATATAGGTATTGAGTTTCACACTCTATCCAAATCTTACAATATGGCGGGCTGGAGAATCGGTTTCGCGGTAGGCAACAGAGATATACTAAAGACGCTGGCTAAGACAAAGAGCTATATCGATTTCGGGATCTTCAGGGGCATTCAGGCGGCCGCTATAAAGGCGCTGACAGGCCCTCAAGAGTGCATAAGAAAGACAGTGGATACCTATGAGAAGAGGCGGGATGTATTGGTAAAAGGACTGCACGAGATAGGATGGGAGGTCCCCGTGCCCAAAGCTACCTTCTATATCTGGGCGCGCATACCTCTTAAATACAGCGCTCTAACCTCTATGGAATTCGCGACACTTCTTATTGAAGAGGCAGGGGTCGCTGTGGCGCCGGGTACCGGATTCGGCGAATTCGGGGAAGGTTATGTACGCATTGCGCTCGTTGAAGATGAAGATAGAATCAAAGAGGCGATAAAGAGGATAAAGAGGCTCTTGGAGATGGAGGGCTAGCCTTTGACTAAGAAGGTTCTTTTAATGTATATCTCTCATAACTCGGGCCATCACCGGGCATGCCTTGCGCTCGAGAATGCCCTCCAGCTGGTAAGCAGAGGCATTCAGACCAAATGCATAAATTCTTTTCACTATACAAATCCGATTCTGGAAAAGATTATCAATAAAACTTATATGGCCGTCATCAAGAAAAAACCTGAGGTGTGGGGATATCTCTATGACAACCCTGTCGTCGTGAAAAAGAGCCAGAGACTAAAAGAGTCTATACATAAATTCAATTCTACCAAGATGAAGAGGCTTATCGATGATTTTAAACCGGATGCTATCGTATGCACGCAGGCATTCCCGTGCGGCATGGTCGCAGATCTTAAAAAGACTTACAAATTAGATATACCCCTTTTTGGCATACTTACAGACTATGCGCCGCACTCATACTGGATATACGACAATGTAACTGCCTATGTAGTCCCATCGATAGAAACCGGACGTAAGCTTATAGAGAACGGTATCTCGGAAGAGAAGGTAAGGCCTATAGGCATACCCGTCCACCCAAAATTTTACAAAAAATGCGACCAAGACCAGTTAATGAACAAATATTCATTAAATAAGGATAAGCCCGTGATATTAATAATGGGCGGGGGGCAGGGCCTTGGCCCCATAAAGAACCTCGTTCTCTTATTGGACAAATCCCCCCTGGACGTTCAGGTCATTGTTGTGACAGGCATAAATAAAAGACTTCACAAATTTTTACTAAAGAAAAAAGCATCTCTTAAGAAAAATCCTTCTGTTTTCGCATTTACAGAAGATATAGATGAGCTTATGGGGATCGCGACATTGGTCATTACGAAGCCGGGCGGGCTTACTACGGCGGAGGCGATGTCGAAACGGCTGCCGATGATAATACTCAATCCATTACCGGGGCAGGAATCGATGAATACCGAGTTTTTAAAGAAGAGGAGGCTCGCGGTAGAGGCGCGGGACGAAAAAGAGACGCTTGTAATACTGGAAGGACTCCTTGATAATCCTCAGAAACTAACAAATATAAGACAGCTCATCGACGAATGCACCGTAGCCGACACATCTTTAAAGATCGCAAGGCTTGTATTGGGAGCCTCATAGTGATTTTATACATACTATACAGAATAGCGCAGTTTTTAGTCATCACCCTCCCTCTTAAAATCGCATACCGGCTGGGCACGAGCATAGCGGATTTACAATTTCTAATCTCCAAAAAAGACAGGGCCCTGCTCATAAACAATTTAAAGAGTGCGTGCAATAAGAGTGAAGAAGAATCAAGGCATAGCGCCCGCGCTATACTTCGCAATTTCGCGAAATACCTCGTCGAATTCCTGCGTTTCGCAAGGATGGGCAGAGATTACATACAAAAGAACGTCAAGATAGAGGGGCTGGATAACCTAAAGAAGGCACTGGAATTAAAAAAAGGCGCCATAGTCTTTTCAGCCCATCTTGGCAACTGGGAATGGGGCGCAGCGATCCTGGCCCAACTCGGTTTTCCTGTAAATGTTATAGCCTTGGCCCACAAAGATAGGAATGTAAACAATTTCTTTATAAATCAAAGGGCAATAAAAGGCGTAAAGAACATACCGCTCGGCGGCAGTGTAAGAAAATCCCTAAAGCTTTTGTCAAAGAATGAGATTATAGGCATACTCTCGGACAGGGATTTCAGCAACAATTCCGTACCGGTCAATTTTTTTGGCAAGACCGCCCTGATGCCTATAGGAATAGGGGTACTGGCGATAATGAGCGGATCTCCGCTTATACCCGTATTTATTGTAAGGGAGAAAGGCAATACGTACAAATACCTAATCGGCGATCCTATCGAATACACCATCTCCGGCAACAAAGAGAACGATATAAAAGAGATCGTTCAAAAAAGCATTAAGTCTACGGAAAAATATATCCGTCTTTATCCGGAACAATGGTTTATGTTCGACGACCCGTGGAAGTCAAAGAAGGTTAACCCTTGCGGGGTAAAATGAAGACCTGTGTATTGATACCCACGTATAACGAAGCAAAGACTATCGGAGAACTCGTAAACCGAGTAAGAAAAGAAGGCTTCGATATCGTCGTGGTGGACGACGGCTCGAGCGACGATACCGCGCAAATAGCCAGGCAAGTCGGCGCGACGCTAATCACCCACAGCGAGAACAAAGGAAAAGGCGCGTCGCTTAAGACCGGCTTTCAATATGTATTAAAAAACGACTATGATGCCGTAATCATCATGGACGGCGACGGTCAGCACAGCCCGCATGACATCAGGCGTTTCATCGACACTGTCCGATCGACAAATGCCGACCTCATAGTAGGCAACAGGATGGACAGCACAAAATCGATGCCTTTTGTAAGACGGGCCACCAATAAATGGATGTCGGGTTTTCTATCAAGGATATGCGGGCAAGAGATACCAGATACCCAGTGTGGATTTAGACTTATAAAAAAAGATGTCTTAAAAAAGATAAAACTTAATACATCAAAATATGAGACCGAATCCGAAATATTGATACGGGCAGGCAAGAAGGGGTTTAAGATAGGCTCTATTCCTATAAAAAGCATCTACAATAACGAAATAAGCTCCATCCATCCCCTGATAGACGCATGCCGCTTTGCAAGGTTAATAGTAAGTATATTCTTAGAGAGACTAATAAAAAGTTAAAAAAATTGTATGGATTTAGAAATTTTAAAAAAACGTATGGTTAAAGAACAGCTTATCCCGCGCGGCATAAGCGACAGACGCGTCCTGGAGGCCTTTGACAGAGTCCAGCGCCATAAATTCGTTCCTTTAGATATGCAGAAAATAGCTTATGCCGATAATCCTCTCCCTGTAGGTGAAGGCCAAACTATATCACAACCGTATATGGTCGCCCTTATGACAGAAAAACTCGCCCTTAAAGGCGATGAAAAGGTACTTGAGATAGGCACGGGAAGCGGCTATCAAGCGGCGATCCTGGCAGAATTGGCAAAAGAGATTTATTCAATAGAGAGATTCACAATGCTTGCCGAAAGGGCAAGAGAGACGCTGGAGTGTACCGGCTATAAAAATGTAAAAATTATGACAGGTGACGGCACGCTCGGCTGGGGGGAGTACGCGCCATTTGACCGCATCATAGTCACGGCCGGAGCGCCGCATATCCCGGAAACCCTATTTGCTCAGCTTAAGGAAGGCGGCAGGATGGTAATACCTGTAGGCGGGGGGTTGAGTCAGGTCCTTACGGTGGTTGAGAAGGAGGATGGCAGAATAAAAGCGCATGATATATGCGGCTGCGTCTTCGTTCCTTTAGTCGGAAAAGAGGGATGGAAAAATTAGGGAGGTAGACAATTAGCCTTTTTAGGACTATTACAAGCTGGACAATGCAAAAGTTTCTGCCGATGGGGCCGGCGGGGCTTTTTCTGCTCTCTTTTGCGGAGTCTTCCTTTTTTCCTGTTCCGCCCGACATACTGCTTATCGCACTCGCGTTAATTTCCCCGGAGTCGAGCTTTTACCTGGCATTAATCACTACCGTCGGGTCTGTGCTGGGGGCTATCTTCGGTTATTTTATCGGCCTCAAGGGCGGAAGGGTCCTTCTTGAAAAATTTGTATCGCAGGATAAGATATCGCTGATACACAATTACTTTAACCGGTATGAAGCCTGGGCAATAGGTATAGCCGGCTTTACGCCTATACCGTATAAATTGTTCACAATATCTGCGGGCGTCTTTTACATAAACTTCTTAAAATTCGTCTTGGTATCGATATTGTCCAGAGGTACGAGATTTTTTCTGGTCGGAGGGGCGATATTTGTCTTCGGGCCGACCATTAAGCTCTATATAGATAAATACTTTAATCTCTTCTCCATCATTTTTGTAATTTTAATAGTCTTAGGGTTTCTCTTTATAAGAATCTATGCGCGAAAGAAGCTTGGTTGACATAGCCGTTATTAAGTTGCCGATGGCGTCCAGCCTAAAAGATTTTTCTCTTTTGTCAAAAGAAGGCGGCGTAACATTAAAATATGTAGAAAAGTCGGGCAAGGTTGGAAATCCCCGTCTTCTGATTATACCCGGTTCAAGGGATACCATACGCGATATAACTTTTTTAAAAGAGAGCGGTATTGCGGATAGGATAAGAGAACTTGAAAAGAAGAAGAAGACCGTCATACTGGGTATAAGCGGCGGCTTCCAGATGCTGGGCTCAAAGATAATAGATATAAAGGGGAGCGAATATCGGCTATCAAAATGCGGCGGTTTAAATTTTTTAAATATCGTAACCCGCATCATGCCCAGCTGCGTCGCGTCTGATGTCGAGGTCCTGCCGTCAAAGAATTTTGATTCAAAAATAGGCGGCCCTAATGGATGTATAAATGGTTTTGAAACGCATTCGGGAAGGACAAAATACCTCAACGGCTCGGAGCCGATATTTATGATTAAAAAAAGGGACGGCAAGAATGTGGAGATACCTGACGGCGCGATGAATAAAAAAGGTAACGTGCTGGGTACATATATACATGGCATATTTGATAACGAAAACTTTAGAAAAAGATTTCTTCAGTACCTGGCCCAATGAAGAGCTCTAAAGGCTTTGTCCATATCTACACCGGGAAAGGCAAAGGCAAAACTACGGCCGCCATGGGACTTGCCATGCGCGCATCCGGCTGGAAAATGAACGTTTGTGTCTTTCAATTTATGAAGAAAGGTATAAGCGGTGAGTCTAAAGCAAGCCGCCTCTCAGGCGGACGGATTAAAATTATCGCCTTCAATCAAACCCACCCTATCTTTTATCACAAATCAGTCAGAAAGAAGGCCGGCGAGATTTTAAGAAAAAAAATAGAGGGCGACTTAAAAATCGTCAAAGAGACGCTCCTTCTGGGTAATTATGATATCATCATACTGGATGAGATAATAAATGCCATAGATCAAAAATTCATAAAAAAGAAGGAGATATTATCGCTTATCGGGCTGAAGTTCCGCTCTTCCGAGCTCGTACTTACCGGCAGAGGCGCGCCCAAATGGCTCATAGGCAAGGCCGACTACGTAACCGATATGCGCCTCGTGAAACACCCTTACAGGAAAGGCGTGAGGGCTCGCCGCGGCATTGAGTATTGAAAAACAATAGTGTAAAGCTTAAAGCGCAAAGTGCAAAGCTTTGGTGCCGCCTTCGGCGGCGTTAAAATAAAAGGTCGCGAAGCGACACAACAGCTTTTCGCTTTTCGCCTTGCACTTTACGCTATATTGACTTTTATATATTACGTTGACATAAACTTTCTAATAGTGTAAACTAAATTTAATACAAATATAGGTGCCGTGAGGAATAATAGGGAAAGCTGTAAACCCAGCCCCTGCGTGCAGGGGCTGGGTAAAAGCAGCTACGGCCCCGCCGCTGTGACCCCGCCCTTTTTCCTAAATAAAGAAGAAGGGAACCCTTTTGGCAGATATTGCCACTGTCTGATATCAGATGGGAAGGCCGCCAAAAAGGGCGGGGGAGTCAGAAGACCTGCCTATATTATGAAATTATCGGACTCGAAGGGAGTCCGGATAAAGAGTAAGGGCCAAGCAAATCAGGGTGCAACCCTTGACATTAAAATGTTGAGGGTTTTTTTAATGAGCACATGACTTACGGAGTCCCGCTTCGCCGTTGTAGGCGACTGCGAAGCGGGGCGACGTAAGTCATATGTGCGAATTAAATCCGCCGTAGCCATACTTTCATCTTAACATGCATGTGCGTTCTGCTTCGCTGAAATGCTTTCGCTTTCAGCTTCGCAGAACTTACTGCAATTCTACGAAGCTGAATACGTAAGTATTCAGCGAAGTAGAATGCGAAGGCGGATATGACTAATATGAACCCCGTTAGACCTTTCTAGCGAGGTTCTATATGGAGGTCTAACGGGGTGAAAAGGCTTATATTAATCAGACACGGCGAGACGCAGTACTCTAAAAAAGGGCAGTATTGCGGTTTTGAAGATGCCTCGTTAAACGCAACGGGTGTAGAGCAATCTCACCGTCTTAAACAGAGATTAAGAAGCTTCAAGGTTGATAAAGTCTACTCGAGCGATCTTAAGCGGTGCCTCGATACCGCTTGTATCGTATTCGGAAATAAGGTTATTCATAAACGGAGAGGCTTGCGCGAGATTAACTTCGGAGCTTTGGTTGGCTTGAGATACGACGATCTCAAAAAAGAATACCCGGAATTATATAGACTTTGGCCTCGGTCTCCCGAAAAGCTGAAAATGCCGAAAGGCGAACATATGCTCGATTTTACAAGACGCGTAAAGCGTTGTTTCAACGAGATTGCCAGAAAAAATCGTAGAAAGGTTGTTGTCATAGTTGCCCACGGGGGTTCTTTAAGGGTGATTCTTTTGAAATTGTTGAAAAAAACTTTGGATAAAATGTGGGAGATCGAACAGGAAACAGCTGCGTTTAGCGTAATTGATTTTGTAGGCGGGGTTCCAAAAATTTTGAAGATAAATGATACCTCACATCTAAAGGGTTGATATGAACCCAGCCCTTCCCAAGAAACAGCGAGAGAAAAGGAAGGGCGGGTTGAAAAAAAGGAAGGGCTGGGTGAAAGAATTCATTTTTATTGTAGGCGGCGCTCGTAGCGGAAAGAGTAGATACGCCCAGGCGTTAGCCAAAAGAATCAGTAAAAAAGTGGCCTTTATCGCTACCTGCACCCCACAGGATAAGGAGATGAAGAAGAGGATAGCGCTGCATCAAAAAGCGCGCCCGCGCCACTGGAAGGTTATAGAAGAACCGAGAGAGATAAAATCTATCTTGCCTGGATTAAAAGAGAAATTTGATGTGGTGATCATTGATTGTTTGGGTCTGCTCATATCGAACTTTTTATCAACCGGCCTAAATGAAAGGGCTATAGAAAAAGAGATCACATTAATTGCGGGGTTTCTCTCAAAAGCAAAATTTACCTCAATAGTAGTGTCGAATGAGGTCGGCGGCGGTATAGTCCCGGGAAATGCATTAGCCAGAAGATTCAGAGATTTAGCCGGGTTTTCAAATCAGATAATGGCAAAAAGGGCGGATAGGGTTATTTTCATGCAATCCGGCATACCAATGAAGATAAAAGGAGAGTAGCTAATATGAGTAGATTAAATGAAATAATTGAAAGAATCGAAAAGATAGACTACTCTTTAGCTGCGAAAACCCAAAACCGTCTTGATAATTTGACAAAACCGCAGGGGAGCCTGGGTAGGTTGGAAGAGCTTGCCAAACAAATAGTAGAAATTACAAGAAATGAAAACCCCGCTATTAATAATAAAGTCATATTTACCATGGCAGGAGACCACGGTGTTACGGAAGAAGGGATAAGCGCATATCCGAAAGAAGTAACACCACAGATGGTTTATAACTTTATAAGAGGAGGCGCCGGAATTAACGTATTGGCCAGGCACGTAGGAGCGCGTGTCGTGGTAGTTGATATGGGAGTAGCATCTGACTTGGAGTCGCATTCGGATCTGGTTATAAAGAAGATAAACCGCGGCACTAAAAATATGACAAAAGGCCCCGCAATGACAAAGGATGAGGCAATTAAATCTATAGAGAGCGGCATAGGGGTATTTGAAGAGGAATTTTCCCGCAATAGCGGGATCCCGTCAAAGACGGGAAAAAAAGGTATAGATATAGCAGGAACTGGTGATATGGGCATTGGAAATACCACCCCCTCGAGCGCAATAGCTTCTGTTATAACAGGTAAACCGGTAACGGATATGACAGGCAGGGGAACAGGCATAGACGATAATGCTCTATCTAACAAGATTGCAGTGATTGAAAAAGCGATTAGCGTGAATAAACCGAATGCTGATGACGCAATCGATGTTTTATCTAAAGTCGGCGGATTTGAGATAGGGGGGCTGGCCGGCGCAATCTTAACCGCCGCCTCAAAGAGAGTTCCTGTCGTGATCGATGGTTTTATTTCAGGGGCAGCCGCATTGATTGCCTATCAATTAGAACCAAAGGTAAAAGACTACATGATTGCCGCCCATTGTTCGGTAGAGAGGGGGCATAGAATCATTCTTGAACATATAGGCCTTAAGCCCCTTTTGGATTTTGACCTGCGCCTCGGAGAAGGGACAGGTGCAGCATTAGGTATAGGCATTATCGAAGCCAGTCTTAAGATCTTGACCCAGATGGCAACATTTAAGAGCGCCTCGGTCTCCGAAAAGGTTACAAAATGAACCCCGTTAGACCTCTTAAGGAAGCAAAACTCACGAGAACTATTAGATTGGAAGGAGGTCTAACGGGGTGAAAAGATTTTTGATAGCGCTCCAATTTCTTACTATAGTGCCTCTAAAGATTAAAGGAAGGATAAAGGATGAAGATTTTGGAAGGGCCCTTGTATATTTTCCGGTAATCGGCCTTTTAATAGGCCTCTTACTCTCCCTCGAGGTATGGATATTGGCATTTTTGCCGCACATGGTCACGGCGGCCCTGGTCTTACTAACTTCCATCGTCATAACAGGCGGCATCCACTTAGACGGATTTGCGGACACATGCGACGCATTTTACGGCCCTAATACAAAAAAGAGGATCCTGGAGATAATGCGCGACAGCCGCATCGGCTCAATAGGCGCCATAGGCATAGCCTTGCTTCTGGTCTTAAAATTTAGCCTTATAGTAAGTATCCGGAGGGAGACATTGTGGAAATCGCTTATCATGATGACGGTCTTTGCGCGATATGCCCAGGTCTTTGCCTGCTCTATATCCGATTATGCGCGCATAGAGGGCAAGGCAAGACCCTTTATAAAATATGCGTCTTATACTGATAATGTTGCCGGCGCAATATTTACATTTACAATTTTTGTCTTGCTTGCCTTTATGAAAGGCGCCGTTTTGTTCATCTTGGTCTTTATCCCGGTATTTATATTCACAGAGATTATAAAAAAACGTATCGATGGGATGACGGGTGATACTATCGGCGCGATAAGCGAAATCGCGGAAATCTCCGTACTCTTTTTTGCCTTATTATGGAATATATAGCCTCAAAGATAATGAAAAGATTATTATATACTGTAACTATCGCCGTTATTTTATCAATAACACACGCCTCTTATGCTGCCCGGAGTCCGCAGAGGATAATTTCATTAGGCCCGTCTATAACCAGACAGCTCTATCTTTTAGGCGTCGAGGATAGCTTGATAGGCTGCACGATCTATTGCGAAAAACCGAAAGAAGCAAAAGAAAAAGAGAGGGTGGCAAATGCAATAGACGTCAATCTGGAAAAAGTCATAAGCCTCAATCCTGATCTTGTATTGGCAACATCTCTAACGAACCCGAAGGCCATAAAAAAAATAGAGGCTTTGGGAATAGCCGTTATACTCTTCGCGACGCCTGAGAATTTTTCTCAACTTTGCAGTCAATTCGCGGAATTGGCAGAAAGACTGGGAAAGGGGGAGCGCGCGCAAGAGATCCTAACCGCTGTAAAAGATAAGGTTTACCTTTTAAAGGAACGTGTCGAAGGGTTTAAAAAAACCAGGGTATTCATTCAGGTAGGCGCGAAACCTCTCTTTACACAGACTAGGGATTCCTTTATAAATGACTTGATAGAATTCGCAGGCGGCGTAAATATAGCCTCCGGCGCAAAGAGCGGTTTTTATTCGCGGGAAAAGGTCATAGAAGACAACCCCGAGGTAATAATCATTACGACAATGGGGATTACCGGAGAAGAAGAGAAAAATATATGGAATAAATACAAGACCTTGGATGCCGTAAGACATAACAGAATATATATACTCGATCCTTATAAATTTTGCAGCGTAACCCCAGTCAGCTTCGCAGAGACGCTTGAGGAGATGGTAGGGATCCTCCATTCACAATGAAGAAAAAAATAAGCCTCTGGATATGGTGGGTAATTCTTTTATGCGCAGTCCTTGTCGGTACGGCGTTATTTTCTCTATGCGCCGGGCCGGCCGCTATACCGGCAAAAAGAATCGTTTCGCTCATCTTCGAAGGAAGGGGAAGCGCAGAATACAGCATCATATTCGACATCCGTCTTCCGCGTATCGTCTTAGGCATGGCTGTCGGAGGAGCTTTAAGCCTTGCGGGTGTAATGCTTCAGGGGATCTTCCGCAATCCCCTGGTAGAACCCTACACGCTCGGCATATCAGGCGGGGCGGCATTGGGCGTATGCATAAATATATTCTTGGGTTTAAACAGAGCCGCGGGGCTCCTCAGTCTTCCGTTATCGGGTTTTATAGGTTCGATCTTAATAATACTGCTCGTCTATTCTTTTAGCGTCAGGAAAGGCGTATTAAGGATTCACGGGCTTCTCCTTACAGGCGTCATGATAAGCTTCATATCCGCGTCTTTAATAATGCTGATTATGGCGGTATCGCGGACAGAGGATCTGCATGGAATCATATTATGGATAATGGGTTCTTTGGGGGAACCCAACTGGGTGCTTATAAAGGTAATGCTCTTTGTATCCATTGGCGGATTGATTGCGGGCTATTTCTACCGGGCGGATTTGAATGCCTTTATGCTGGGAGAGGAAGAGGCTATGCACTTAGGCGTAGATACTGAAAGAACAAAACGAAATCTATTTATAATCGCATCGCTGCTTACAGGCTGCAGCGTATCGGTAGCCGGAATAATCGGATTTGTGGGTTTGGTTATTCCCCATTTAGTGAGGATATTAATCGGAAGAGACCACCGCATACTCCTTGTGGCTTCATTTCTTGCGGGCGGGGCGTTTCTCATACTCTGCGATACAGCCGCCAGAACAATTATCGCCCCTGTAGAATTACCCGTAGGGGTAATAACGGGTATATTTGGAGGAGCCCTTTTTATCTACGCGCTAACAAAGACAAAATTTATCCTGGGGGAAAAATAATGTTACAGGTAGAGTCCCTTACTTGCGGCTATGATTCGAAATTTTTCCTGCGCGATATCAATCTGGATGTCCGCCCCAAAGAGTTTCTCGGCATAATCGGCCCGAATGGCTCGGGAAAGACAACGCTCCTGCGGGCAATGACAAGGATCCTCAAGCCCAAAAACGGGAGGATAATCTTTGAAGGAAAAGATATATGGCAGATGCGCTATAAGGAATTGGCAACGCGGATAGCGGTTGTCCCCCAGGGGTCAGAGTCGGGCATAATACCCGCGGAAGAGTTCGTCCTTTTGGGTAGAACCCCGTACTATAAGAAATTTCAACTCGTTGAGACAAAGAGTGATTTGGAGATTGCCCGAAGGTGCATGTCCCTGACCGGTACAATCGGGCTCAAGGACTGCTTATTAAGCGAAATAAGCGGGGGAGAGAGACAGCTTGTGCATATAGCGCGCGCCCTCGCTCAGGAGCCGAAACTTCTGCTTCTTGATGAACCGACTGCACATCTGGATATTACACATCAAGTCGGAATATTGGATCTTATAAGAAGACTAAATAAAGAATTCGGCCTTACTGTAATTATGATCCTGCACGATCTCAATCTGGCGTGTGAGTACTGCGACCGATTGATCCTCTTAAACAAAGGCCGTATTTACAAAGAAGGGCCTCCGGAGGAGGTGATGGACTATAGAACAATTGAAGAGGTTTATAAAACGGTGGTGGTTATAAAAAATAACCCCATATCTTCTAAGCCGCATATATTTATCTATTCAAAAAGATAAGGATTAAATAAAAAAGAGAATGAATAGTATACCGGATAGGCAAAGGAAGTGAAGGTGTGATCCCTTCCGCTGCCCCGCAACGGTAATTTTTATACATTTGTATAAATGAGCCCGGACGATTGACTATCATGGTAAGTATTCTCGCGGGAGGAAAAGATGAAAAAGGTTATAATCTGGTCGCTGATAGTTGTGATATTCGCGCTAAACAGCGCAAAAGAAGCATCTGCGCAAACGAAAGATAAGAAGACCCTCTTAGGCAAAACCGCTCAAATCGCCGGAGAAGTGATAAAGAGACCGTTCAAAGTGGCCGGGGCCATGTTAGGCTTCGACCTGGGTAAATTAATAATCACTCCCACCAAATACGAAAAATTCATAAAAGATATCACTGTAAGCGCCTCTGTAATAGACAACGAAGATTTTAAAAAGGGCAGCTTCTACGACGTATCGGAAACACTCAACAGGGTAAATAGCGTCCGCATAGAAAGGTTCGGCTCTTACGGCCAGGCGGCCTCTCCTGTAATAAGAGGGATGACAGGCAGTAGGGTGTTGGTATTAATAGACGGCATCCCATACAACTCACCATCAGTGGGTCAAGCGGATATATCAAAGATACCCTTATCAAAAGTTGAAAGGATTGAGATAGTAAGAGGGCCGTATTCATCTCTATATGGGGCGGATGCCGTAGGCGGCGTTATAAATATAATAACAAAAGACGTCCCTAAAGAGACTACTGTGAAGACCGCCTATTCATTCGGCTCATGGAATACACATAATATCTCGGTCGAAAACGGCTCTACATACGGAAAATTGGGATACAACGTGCTTTGTGACTACCTCTTTACCGATGGAGCGAGAACCCATTCAGATCATAAGGCATTCGATGCAACATCAAAGTTAAAATTAAACATCTTAGACGATGTAATATACACTCTTTACACAAACTATTACGTTGCCAAAACCGAACAACCGGGCGCAAGACCCGGGCTATTAATCGCCGACAGGACGCCTACAGAGGTTATGCTGGGAAACGAAGATATTTCATCTCTATATGATCACGGCAGAACCCAAAGGGTCCATCTTAATTCTACGCTCGATATAAAGAACTTCAGTGCCAATCACTATTTTCTCTATTGGAATGATGACAGCCACAGAGAGACTATAAGTTTTCTCAATAATAGAGATAGGCTTATAGATAACGATGAATATATGACATATGTATACGGCATGGAATATAAATATGTCCAGCCTATAATGGATATTGATACTGTAACGCTCGGCGCATCTTTTAAGCGGAAGGTCTTCAAGGTAAAGACTCACCAATTTAACGAAAACACCATCGCGCATACCTTTGGAGGCAGAGATGACGTGAGGAGAGAGTGGTCAATATACGGGGAAAACGAATTTAAGCTATACCCCTTTACTGTCATATGCGGCTTAAGATACGATGACCCCTCAGATTACAAGACACGATGGAGCCCTAAGATAAGCGGGATGTTGGACTTGGGGTTCGGAACAAAGGTCCGTACTTCATACGCAAAGGCCTATAGGGCACCTACTCTTAACGACATAAATTGGCCTCAGGACGCCTATGCCGAAGGAAACCCGAATCTAAATCCGGAAAAGACAGAATCCTGGGAGATAGGCGTAGAAAAACTCTTTAAAGACCTTTTGCTCTTAAGGGCGACTTATTTCAGACAGAAGGTCATGGATGCTATAGTATGGGCCCCAACGGGTACCAGGGTGGCCTTGCCTTGGTTCAGCTACGCAAGATGGACGCCTTCAAATTTAAATAAGCTCTCTACGAAAGGCGTTGAGCTTGAGGCAAGGGTTAACGTATTAAAAGAACTCCTCTTAAAGCTTGATTATACATATCTAGATCCCGTAGAGGTAAGCACCGCGCAGTCAAATCCGATCAACGACAGGATACTCACTGAATACCGCAGGCCCGCAGCGTATATACCCAGACATAAATTCTATGGCGCCCTGGAGTGGCAAAAACCTTTCGGTATAGAAGGCCTGAAATTAGATACATTCTTAACTTTCGTCTCCCATAGGCGGAATTATTACGCTGAGTATGCAGCTAACTTTATAGACTACATAGACTACCCCAAGAAGGTTCTGGCGCATTATTTTCTTTGGGACTTTAAGGCCTCTTACGAGCATAAGGGCGTCGAATTTTTCTTTGCCATTGATAATATACTAAACAGAGGCTATTCAAAATTTGGAAATAAGATGCAGGATAGAGATTATCCCCAGCCCGGCATCAGCTTCACAGGCGGCGCAAGCGCAAAATATTAAGCGCGGTATTGACAATCACAAAAAAAAGATATATATTTGTATAAAAAGATAGATGATGACTGACAAACCTCTTAAGATAGCATTCCTGCTCTCAGCGGGTATCCACTCGCTCTTATTCAGCCCGCTCGTCTCTTTTTTAAACGAGCCGGTCGTCATAGACAACACGAAGATAGAGGTGAATTACGTCGATATAAAAGATGATCTTGTTTCAGCTACAAAACCTATCTTAATGGAAGATAAAAAACTTACCCTGGAAAAAGAAAGAATGCTTCCTTCCAAAAAAGAGCCTCCGTCCAAAGTCGAAAAACCCCAAGGAGAGAATCGCAAAGAACCGGCCGAAAAAAGCAAAGAGGCCGCACAGGAGAGAATAATAAAACAGATCCGAAAAGACGCCGATTTCAACCCTTCATATATTCACGACGGGTTTTCGGAATCACTGAATTACCTTAATGACGTCAGGAACAAAATAAATATTTATATACACGCCCACTACGTTAACTCAATGGGCGAGGGAGAAGCGCTGGTACATTTTGTGGTAAACAGGAATGGGGCGGTTCAATCTGCATCGATAGTTAAAGATAATTTTAAGGATAATGAAGACTTAAGAAGCCTCTGCCTTGACGGCATACACCTATCTTCGCCGTTTAAGCCTTTTCCGAAAGGTCTTGACCTGCCGGAAGCCTCCTTCAATATCACAATCTCCTTCAAGAGAGAGTAGCTTGACATGGTGCGGTTTATATAGTATAATCATGTCAAATTATATGCAAAGGATGTGAAATATATGCCGAGAGTGGACATCAGGGCTAATGAACCCCTGGAAAAGGCCCTCCGTAGATTTAAGAGAAAGATAGAGAGAGAGGGTATTCTAAGGCAATTAAGGGCCCGAAAGCACTACGAAAAACCAAGCGAGGTTAAGCGAAGAAAGAAAAGAGAAGCGCGCTCTAAATCAAAGAGGAGATTTTAACAAGCTGTTGTGAAAAGAGTATCAACGCTCTTCATATCTTCTTTAATAGTATTATATGCCTCTCTATTAAATGCCAAATCCGCCGACCACCCATACGATTACTCCCAAACAAACGATGTAAAAAAAGTAGTCTTAAATAACGGCCTTATTGTAATATTAAAAGAGGTCCGCTCAACAGGGTTAGTCTCCATTGACGTCAGGGTCAGGGCCGGGAGCGCCTACGAAAGGGAGTTCGCCGGTTCAGGTATATCGCACTACGTAGAGCACATGATCTTTAAGGGGACCAAAAAGAGGCGCCCGGGACAGATTGAAAAAGAGATCAGGTCAGCCGGAG
>JADHWH010000004.1 GCA_016783555.1 Candidatus Omnitrophota bacterium
TGAAAGGCATGCGGGGTTATCCTCGCAGGGACGCTCGCTTGCCCCGCCGAGGCAAGCTTCGCTTCGGTTTTTCTGCTCGCTCGCCCTCGCTTCGCTCGGGCACCATGGCCGCTCGCAGAAAAAGACCCTGCTCAGATAAGCCCCGCACGCCTACGGTATCTATGGCTAAAAAATGAATTGTCTCGCGGGCAACGGCTGGAATATGCAGCATAAGCACATATGTTTGCAAGGCAGCTAAAGCAAACATAGCGAGGGCGGAGGCAACCCCCGCCCTCACTGCAATAAAAATGAGTAGAGCGGGCAATGGCAGGAAATTTTTGCGGGTGGCATTTGGCGGGCGCCCAAATTTTGCAGTGGGGGATGGGGGGATCTGGAGACCCACATAGATTACACATTGGGTGTCAGTACCCCCCACAAAAAATTTGGGCTGCCAAATGACAGGACCCGCAAAAATTTCCAATGAGTGTTTTTGCATTTGCATTTTATATATGTATAAGATATAATTATACCAATAACGCGGAGGTGAGATGCCATGTTTTTAGAATTGAACCCGGACACGGAAAAGATTCTGATTTCTGTAGCGTTAGTATTGTTTGTATACCTTATTATGCTTGCGATAATAAGGATAGTTAACAGAAGGATGTCCGATCTTAAAAGGCGCCATTCCACGCGAAAGGCGACTCTCTACATTGCCACTCTTTTGGCATTGGTGATTATCTCTATAATCTGGATTGAGAATTTAAGGACCGTTTCTGTTGTAATAAGCGTTATCGGCGCCGGTTTAGTCGTGGCCTTGGGCGATATGTTCTTGAGCATAGGCGGATGGTTTCTTATTCTGTTTAAAAGGCCGTTTGAAACGGGCGACAGGATTGAGATGGACGGCGTAAAAGGCGATGTAATAGATATAAGGCTTTTTCAGACATCGCTGCTTGAAATCGGAAATTGGGTCAAAGAGGATCAATCCACAGGCAGGGTGGTGCATATATCCAACGGCGCCCTCTTCAAAAAGCCGCTCTTTAACTTTACGAGGGGATTTGAGTTTTTATGGGATGAGATAAAGGTCACAGTAACGTTTGAGAGCAACTGGAAGAAAGCGCAGGATATCATGCTGAGGCACGCGCAGATCGAGGCGGAGAAGACCTCAAAGGAAGTGGCCAAGCGTATCAATAAGATGGCCGAAGAGTACCTAATCTTCTACGAAAAGTTAACGCCTATAACCTATGTCAAGATCGTCGAAAACGGCGTAGAGATATCGTTAAGGTATCTTACCGAGGTAAAGAGGCGCAGGGAATGCCAGAATTGTTTAAATAGATTAATCCTCGACGATTTTGAGAAAGAGCGGGATATAGCGTTTGCATACCCTACGTACAGATTGGTCAAGTGACGGGGTTAAAAGATGGAAGCTACGATCACACAGAAGATATTGGCGGCGCACGCAGATAAGAAGTCTGTTGAGCCAGGCGAATTTATTGAGGCGAAGATAGACTTCGCGCTCGGCAATGATATAACTGCGCCCCTTGCTATAAAGGAGTTTGAAAGATTAGGTGTAAAGAGGGTCTTCGATAAGAATAGAATAGCCCTCATTCCGGACCATTTTACGCCGAATAAAGACCTAGAGAGCGCCAACCAGTGCAAAATATTGCAGGATTTTGCCCATAAACAGAAGATAAGACATTACTACGAGGTAGGGAGGATGGGCATAGAGCACGCGTTGTTGCCGGAATTAGGGCTTGTCTCTCCGGGCGATCTTGTTATAGGCGCCGATTCGCATACATGCACTTACGGGGCGCTCGGCCTCTTTTCTACGGGTGTAGGCTCTACGGATCTGGCAGCGGCATTCATTACAGGCAGGTGCTGGTTCAGAGTGCCGGAGTCTATGAAGTTTATTTATAAAGGCGGGCTGAAGAAGTGGGTAGGCGGCAAGGATCTTATCTTATATACTATCGGCGATATCGGCGTCGACGGCGCGCTCTATAAGGCCATGGAATTTACAGGCGATGCTATCAGTAGATTGCCGATGGACGACAGGTTCTCAATGTGCAATATGGCTATAGAAGCCGGCGCAAAGAGCGGTATCATAGCGGTAGATGAAATCACAAAAAGATATGTGGGATTTAAGAGATACAAGGTATTTGCAAGTGACAAAAAAGCGGGATATTCAAAAGTTATCGAATATGACGCAAAGACAATTGAGCCGCAGGTAGCCCTTCCGCACCTACCGAGCAACGCAAGGCCTGTAAAGAGGATTAAGAATATCAGCATCGACCAGGCGGTTATAGGTTCGTGCACAAACGGCAGGATATCCGATCTCAGGATAGCGGCGCATGTGCTTAAGGGTAAGAGGGTAAAATCAAATGTGAGGCTTATAGTTATACCCGCGACGCAGTCGGTCTACCTGCAGGCGGTAGAGGAAGGTTTGGCCGAGATATTTGTAAAGGCAGGCGGTCTCTTCTCCACACCGACTTGCGGCCCGTGCCTCGGCGGTCATATGGGGATCCTCGCCGAAGGAGAGAGGGCCATCGCCACCACAAACAGGAATTTTGTCGGCAGGATGGGTGATACAAGAAGCGAGGTCTACCTTTCGAATCCGGCCGTCTGCGCGGCATCGAGCATCAAGGGCAGAATAGCGCATCCGGAAGAGGTCATGTAAAAGGGATGAACCCCGTTAGACCTACAGGTTCTAATGGGGGCAGGAGGTCTAACGGGGTGAAGATAAAAGGCAAGGTTCATAAATTCGGCAATAACGTAAATACAGACGAAATAATACCAGCGTCGTATCTAAATACCACGGATCCCGGACAGCTGGCGAGGCATTGCATGGAAGGCATAGATAAGAATTTTTCAAAAATTGTAAAGAGGGGCGATGTTATAGTAGCCGGCAGAAATTTCGGGTGCGGGTCAAGCCGCGAGCACGCCCCATTATCGATAAAGGGGGCCGGCGTATCGTGTGTCATAGGCAGGAGTTTCGCAAGGATATTTTACAGAAACTGCATAAATATCGGACTCCCTATATTGGAGTCGAAAGAAGCGGCAAGAAGGATAAGGGTGAATGATAGACTTAAAATAGATACAAAGAGAGGTACGATAGAAGATATTACCTTAAAGAAGACATTCTATGCGCAGAAATTCCCGCCTTTTATGCAGCAGATGATTTCCGCCGGCGGGTTGATGAAATATATAAAAAAGAAGAAGAGTAAAATCCGCCTTCGCACATGAATGCGAAAATGAAAGTTTGGCTACGGCGGATTTAATTCGCACGTTCAAAGAAAGGAAAGGAGGAAGTTCAATTTACGAAAATCTTATATTTTCGTAAATTGAGTGCTCATTAAAGATGTATAAGATCGCTGTGATACCCGGAGACGGCACGGGGCCTGAGGTTGTAAACGAAGGCTTAAAGGTTCTCGATGCAGTATCAAGAAAGGCCAATTTTAAATACGATACAAAAATGTTCGACTATGGCGGAGAGCGCTATCGAAAGACAGGCGTGACTCTGCCAGACTCTGCGTTAGAAGAATTTAAGAAATTTGACGCGATATATCTGGGCGCGGTAGGCGACCCGGAGGTAAAACCGGGGATATTAGAAAAAGGGCTCCTTTTGAAACTCAGATTCGGCCTCCAGCAGTACATTAATCTAAGGCCTGTTAAGCTCTATCCCGGCGTCTGGACGCCCGTCAGGGATAAGGGACCGGAAGATATAGATTTTGTAGTGGTAAGAGAGAATAACGAAGGGCTCTATGTAGGCGAAGGCGAGTTTAAAGATAAGGGCACGGAGAATGAGATCGCCCTTCAGATTTCACGTAACACAAGGAAGGGCGTTGAGAGATGCATACGCTTTGCCTTCGAATATACTAAAAAGAGAAATAAGAGGAAGAAGCTTACGCTCTGCGGCAAGACCAATGTCTTAACGTACGCATGGGATTTGTGGGAGAGGACGTTTTACGAAGTAGCGAAGGAATATAAAGAGATCCAGACCGATTATACCCATGTAGACGCGACATGCATGTGGATGATCAAGAATCCCGAATGGTTCGACGTGATAGTTACGGATAATATGTTCGGGGATATAATAACAGATCTGGGCGCCATGATCCAGGGCGGTATGGGTATAGCGGCGGGCGGAAACCTTAATCCCGAAGGCGTCTCTATGTTCGAGCCGATAGGCGGCTCCGCGCCTAAATATACGGGAAAAAATGTTATAAACCCTTTAGCCGCGATATGCGCCCTCGAGATGCTGCTGGAGCATATCGGAGAAGAGAAGGCCGCGTCGATGATAGAGAGATCGGTTATACGGGTGACTTCGGAGAAATTAAAAAGCCTTTCAGCGGGGAAGATGGGCTGCACTACCCAGGAAGTAGGGGATTTAGTAGCTGAATTTTTATAAAACGATATGTCATTGCGAGCGAAGCGAAGCAATCTCTAGAGATTGCTTCGGCGCTTCGCGCCTCGCAATGACTGGGGGTTGTGATGAAGAATTGGAATGTGGCAGTAATGGGGGCGACCGGCGCCGTAGGCTCAAGGTTCCTCTCTATATTGGAGGAGAGGAATTTTCCGATAAAGAGCATAAAACTTCTGGCATCCAAACGCTCTAAAGGCAAGTCCATTAAGTTCAAGAAGAGATCCTGCGAAGTAGAAGAGCTGACCCATGACTCATTCAAGGGAGTGGAACTCGTCTTATCAAGCGCAGGCGCCGAGAGGAGCTTAGAGTATCTACCCAGCGCCGTTAAGGCGGGCTGTATATGTATAGATAATTCAAGCGCGTTCCGCATGGATGAAAATGTCCCGTTAGTTGTACCTGAGGTAAACCCCCATGCCGTAAAGCGCCACAGAGGCATAATAGCCAACCCTAACTGTTCGACTATACAGCTGGTAGTAGCGCTGTGGCCGCTTCATAAAAAGGCTAAGATTAAGAGAGTTGTAGTCTCTACCTATCAGTCTGTATCAGGCGCAGGCGGTAAGAATATATCCGAGTTAAAAGAGCAGGTCTCTTACCTTCAAAAGGCCAAAGACGCGGATTTAATAGGTAAGCATACCGTGGGTAAATCCTGTATAAAGGAATTCCCGCACCAGATCGCGTTTAATCTGATCCCTCATATTGACAAATTTCTGGATAACGCTTATACCAAAGAAGAGATGAAGATGGTCAATGAGACCAGAAAGATTATGGAGGACGATTCTATAGGGATAACCGCCACCGCTATAAGGGTTCCCGTCTATTATGCCCATTCCGAGAGCGTAAATATTGAGACTGAAGATAAATTAAGCCGAGATGAAGCAAAAGGGATTCTCTCCCGCGCGCCGGGAGTAACCCTCATAGATGATCCGCAAAATTTTAGATACCCTATGCCCCTAGATGCGGAGGGAACCGACGGTGTCTTTGTAGGAAGGGTTCGCGAAGATGAGTCTATACCAAACGGCCTTAACCTTTGGATTGTAAGCGACAACCTGCGAAAAGGCGCCGCCTTAAACGCCATCCAGATAGCTGAACTTCTTTAATATAAAAGATGCGAAATATCAAGCTCACCATTCAATATGACGGTACTAATTATTCCGGGTGGCAGTCACAGAAGAACAGCCTGGCCATCCAGGATATTGTAGAGGCATCTCTTAAAAAGCTTACCGGTCAAAGGCATAGGCTGATAGGCGCCGCGAGGACCGACGCGGGCGTCCACGCTAAAGGGCAGGTCGCTAACTTTAAGACAGAGTCGCGCCTCCCGCTTACCAATATAAGAGACGGCCTTAACCATAATCTTCCGCCCGATATAGTTATAGAGAACGCAAGGCACGTCGCGCTCGATTTTCATTCTCGATACGACGCCAAAAGCAAATATTATCGCTATTCGGTTTATACGCAAAAGCCGGTAAGCCCCTTTTATAAAAACTTTGTTGCGCCGGTTCCGCGCAAATTGGATTTACGGGCGATAAAGAGAGAGTCAAAAGTTCTTTTGGGGAGGCATGATTTTTCCTCATTCCAGGGGAGTAATTCAAAGAGGCTAAACCCGGTAAGGAATATTTACAGGCTTGAATTGAAAAGGAGTGGTCTCTTTTTGCATTTTGATATCGAAGCCGACGGCTTCTTATACACTATGGTCAGAACGATTATCGGCACGCTCATAGGTGTGGGGAGGGGCCGCCTAAAAGAAGGCAGCGTAAAGAAGATTCTACGGGAGAGAAAGAGGAGCCTCGCCGGTCCCACGGCGCCGGCCAGAGGCCTATCTCTTATTAAGGTGAGGTATTAAATGAGGCCATGATTTACGAAAATCTTTGATTTTCGTAAATCATATGGCCGAATTTACCCAGCCCCTGCGCGCAGGGGCTGGGTTCAATTCGACCTTTCAGAGAAGAGAAACAGAGGAGATAGGCTTACGAAAAATCTCCGATTTTTCGTAAGCCTAGGTCTCATTGAATGAGCAGATTTTACATAAGACCGGATAATATAAAAGAGAATAAGATTCGCGTTAACGGCGATGAGGCGCATCACATACTGCGCGTGATGAGGCTGGAGATCGGCGACGAGATAACGGCCTTCGACGGCACAGGCAGAGAATATTACGGGATAATAGAGGAGGTTTCAAAAAAGGGCGCAGTGATTAAGATAGAAAAAAGCAGTATGGCCAAAAGCGGCAAGAGGTATACCATAACACTCGCCCAGGCCGTACCTAAGATGGAGAAGATGGATTACATAATACAAAAGACCACTGAGCTGGGTATAGACTCGATAATACCCATGAATACAAAAAGGACTATTGTAAGATTAAACAAAGAGAAGATGCTGTCAAAACAGAGAAGGTGGAAGAGGATCGCCGCGGAGGCGTCAAAACAATGCGGCAGGGTTAACATTACCGAAATAGAGAGTTATACAAGCCTTAACGGGGTATTGGAAAGAGGCGATAGGTATGATCTCGCGCTTATGCCATCCGTCTTTTCCTGCGAAAAAAAGAGCCTCAAAAAGATCTTGCCCGATTTCCAGGGTAGATCCATCCTTTTGCTTATAGGGCCGGAGGGTGGATTCGACGCCGATGAACACAAGAGGGCGTCAGAAAACGGCGTTATCTTTGTCTCGCTCGGCGAGAACATACTCAGGTGTGACACCGCCGCCATAGCGGCGGTAGCTATGCTAAAATTTTCCTTAAGCGACATATGATCCCCGTTAGACCTCAAGGAGGTTTAACGGGCGAGGAGGTCTAACGGGGTGATCCCCGTTAGACCTCTAACGGGAAGTGAAACTCACGAGCTCTAATAGATAGGAGGTCTAACGGGGTGATAAGAAAAGTCAAATTTTATACACTGGGGTGTAAGACCAACCAGTATGAGACACAGGCCATAAGGGAGAGTATAATTTCTAAAAAACGCTTTGAGGAAACGCCGCCCTCGGAAAAAGCCGATATCTATATAGTAAATACATGCACAGTTACCGCTAAGGCAGACAGGAATTCGCGCTGGACGATAAATCATTGCCACAGAGAGAATCCCAATGCAAAAATTTTAGTCACAGGCTGCCTTGCTGAGCTGGACGATAAGATGATAAAGGACCTGCCCGGCGTCTTTTTAATAGCAAAGAACAGAGATAAGCACCGGATCAAGGATTTTCTAAATACGACATACGACATACGACATACGATATACGGGAGACAAGATTACACCCCATTAAAGATCAGCGGCTTTCAAAATCGGACCAAGGCATTTATAAAGATACAGGACGGCTGCGATAACTTCTGCGCCTACTGTAAAGTTCCGCTGGCAAGAGGAAGGTCAAGAAGCAGAGACGTAGAGGGCATTGTGGAGGAAGTAGCAAGGCTTTTGGATAGCGGCTTTAAGGAGCTCGTTTTGACGGGGATATGCCTTGGAGATTGGGGCAAGGGGCTTGAGGGAGATTTCAAACTGCCGGAACTCCTTGAAAAAATCACAAAAATCAATAGAGATTTTAGAGTGCGCTTAAGCTCGATAGAGCCAAATTTGATTGAAGATAACTTAATAGAAAAGGTCGCAAGAGATGATAAGATTTGCAATCATCTGCATATACCCCTGCAGAGCGGCAGCGATAAAATACTTAAAACTATGAGAAGGCCCTATACCGCGAATGAATACCTCCGGACTATTAAGAAGATACGAAAGGCGATACCGGCAATTTCAATAACCTCCGATGTGATGGTCGGGTTTCCCGGAGAGTCTCTCAAGGATTTTAACGCAACCGTCAGGCTGATAAAAGATATTTTTCCTTCGAGACTTCATATTTTTCCCTATAGTAAAAGAAGAGGAACGCCGGCATATATATTGAATGACAAGCTTACACCGAAAGAAAAGAAAGCCAGGAGAGAGATCCTTGTAAATTTGTCAGAGAAATTATCCTATAAATACAGGAGACGCTTTTTAGGCAAGACCGTAAGCGGTCTTATCGAAGCGAAGAGGGATCCCGGGACAGACCTCCTTACCGGCTACACTGATACTTACATAAGATTTTTACTGAAAGGGGATGACTCGCTTATGGGTAAAATAACTGCGTTGAAAATCAATAAACTGGCTGGAAAATCTACCTTTTGTAAGCATTTATCTGGCTAATCTTAGTATCCCTTGACTTCTTACCCTTTATATGATATACTTATAACACTTTTGACAATTAAATATGGGATTACTAGACATTTTATCACGTATAAATTGGGTCGATGTTTTAATCCTAACTATTTTATTTAGAATATGTTACGTCGGTTTTAACAGAGGCCTCGCAAACGAAGCTGTCCCCCTCATCGGAATTTATGCCGCTTTAGTAATCTCCTTACATTTTTATGCACCTATCGGAAATTTTATATCGGGTTTTACCTCCATAAATAAGAACCATGCTTATGTATTGTGTTTTGTCTCTCTCGCCGCATTTACAAATTATGTATTTAGCATAATAGAGGCATATATCGTATCAAAAGTGATGCAAATTCATGTGGCATCTTTGCTTGACAGGATAGGCGGTTTGTTTTTCGGGATTTTAAGAGGGATACTGCTGGCTTCAGTTGTGATAACGGCACTTGAACTAATACCCATTAAATATCTCGATGACTCTATTTACAAACGGTCTTTATTGGGCACGCGGTTTTTGAATATAGCGAAGGGCGCCCATAATAAGACGTTCTCTTTCTTAGGCGTTAGATAAAATATACGGTTTTTATAATTTGAGAAAGATCGGGGTTCTGATAGATTGCGATCCGGGCATTGACGATGCATTGGCTATACTCTTTGCGCTGGCATCGGATAAGTTAAACGTAGAGGCCATAACGACGGTTTACGGAAACGTAAGCGTAAGGCAATCGACCGATAACCTTATAAATATTCTCGAGATCAGCGGATTAAGGCCTCTTCCTGAAATCGGAATCGGAAGCGCTCGGCCTTTAGTTAAAAAGAGGCTTGAAAAAAGGGAGGTTCATGGAAAGGACGGCCTGGGTGATACCTCACTCGGCCGCCCAAGGAAGACCATAGAGATTAAAGACGGCGTTGAACTGGCCGTATCCAAGATTTTGTCTAAAAGAATAGAATATATAATCGCTACCGGCCCTTTGACAAACATAGCAGAGATAATTAAGACCAATCCGAAAATTCCTGATTTGGTGAAGAGAATCTATATCATGGGGGGCGCGCTCTTTATAAAAGGCAATATAACGCCATACGCGGAGTTTAATATCTACAACGATCCGGAAGCCGCAAAGTTAGTCTTTGATTCAAAGATACCCAAGACCGTGGTGAGCCTGGATGTCACTCAAAGGGTTATTTTAGAAAGAAGTGACCTAACCGGTTTCAAGAAAGATAAAGAGAGGCTCTCGCGGTTTATCTACGATATCGCAAATTTCGCTATTTGCTACCACAGAGGGTTTCGCGGCGTAAAAGGCGCTTACTTAAACGATCCGCTTTGCGTAGGCGCGGCACTCGAGGGCAAGATTTGTGAATACAAAAAGGGGTCTTTAGGGATTAAGTTAAACGGCCCCCAAAGGGGGCGGACCATCGTAGGCGAAGAGACCGGAGGAGCGCAGGATATCACGTACGCAGAGAGCGTAAATGTCGACAGGTTTAAGAGGTTATTCTTAGGGAGTTTAAAAAAAATATGTAAGGAGGTAGCAAGTTGAAGCTGGGAAATCTTTATAAGCGTATTATAGGCATTGGGATGAGGAATGATCCGCGTTCCAGGAGAGGCGCCGAAAAAGTTTTAAGAAAGAGCAAGAAGGAGTACCGCTCACTGAGGGGCGCGAGGAAGGCGGCTTTTGATAAGGATTCGCTTGTCAATCCATATAGCGATACGCGCATACTCTACGGAGACAAGGATAAAGATATCAACACAATAATGGTAGGGATTGATATTGAGACGCCCGAGCTTCTTATGGCGGACAGGTTTAATCAGACAGACAGGCGTGTAGACCTGGTGATGTCACATCATCCAGGCGGCAGGGCCCTCTGTGAGTTGCACAAGGTTATGGGCCTGCAGACCGATCAGCTTAAGAGCCTCGGGATATCTGGCGAAACGGCTGATGAGTTTATGGGAGAACGCATTGCGGAGGTCGCGAGGAAACTGCATTCCAGAAACTGTATGCGCAATATAGACGCCGCCAGGATGTTAGATATACCCTTTATGTGCGTCCATACCGCGGCCGATAATATGGTGACTAGTTTTTTGCAGAACCTCTTGGATAAGAAAAAACCGAAGACGCTGGGCGCGATAGTTGATATCCTCGAAGGCATATACGAATATAAAGAAGGGGCCTCAGCCGGCGCAGGGCCGGAGATGCTTATCGGAGACAGGAAGAGGCCGGCGGGAAGGATATTTGTGGATATGACCGGCGGCACAGAGGGCTCCAAGAGGGCATTCAGCCGTTTGTCGCAGATAGGCATAGGTACGATTATATCTATGCATTTGAGCGAGGAGCATTATAAGGCGGCAAAGAAGGAACATATAAATATTATCATTGCCGGCCACATAGCAAGCGATAATGTGGGTTTGAACCTAATACTGGATGAATTGGTAAAGATCGAGGGGTTTAATATTATACAGTGCTCAGGGTTTAGGAGGTTTTCGAGGATATAGCCATGGCTGGTATACCGGAATATATCATAGATCAAGTCAGGGAGAGGACCGATATAGCAGAGGTGATATCCAAATATATCCCCTTAAAGAAGGCGGGGAGGAATTACAGGGCGCTCTGTCCTTTTCATCATGAAAAGACGCCGTCTTTCATGGTAAGCCCGGCCAAGCAGATATACCATTGTTTTGGATGCGGCGCCGGAGGCAACGTATTCAATTTTTTAATAAAATACGAAAGAGTTGAGTTTCCTGAGGCAGTAAGAGAGCTTGCCAAGAACGCAGGGGTAACGATACCCGAGACATCTTCGGCAGGCGCCCAAAAGAGCTCTTTAACAGAAAAATTACACGTCTTAAACAAACTGGTCGCTGATTTTTATTGTGAAAACCTAAGAAAAGGGCAGGCCCAGGCGGTATCGAAGAACTATCTGGTGAAAAGGAATATAAACCAGAACCTTATCGAGAGGTTCATGCTCGGATATGCGCCGAAGTCTTGGAATGGCCTTTTAGATTTTCTTAAAAAGAAGGGCTACGATGAGTCGGTTTTACAGAAAAGCGGTCTTATAATAGAAGGCAGAAATGGGAAGTTTTTTGACAGATTCCGCGACAAGATAATGTTTCCCATCTCCGACGTAAAGGGCAGGATAAAGGGCTTCGGAAGCAGGGCCCTTGACAATAGCATGCCCAAATACATGAATTCACCGGACACTTTTATATACAATAAAGGCAACCACCTTTACGGGCTTAATCTGAGCTGGGAAGAGATAAGAGATAAAAACTCGGTTGTGGTGGTGGAGGGGTATACAGACCTCTTAACGCCTTTTCAGCACGGAATCAAAAACATCGCCGCATCTTTGGGAACGGCGCTTACGCTTGAACAGATAAGGCTGCTTAAGCGCTACACGAATAACATAGTTATATTATTCGACTCAGACCAGGCCGGGGAGAATGCCACCTTGCGAAGCCTCGACCTTCTGGTGGAGGAAGATGTAAAGGTAAAAGTTGTCCAGCTGCCTAAAGGGGAGGATCCCGACAGTTTTATAAATAAAAACGGTCCGGATAAGTTCAAGGAATTGCTGAATAGCGCGCAGGACCTTTTTGATTATAAATTGAATCTTTTGTTATCAAGGCATAACGCGGCAGACCTGGAAGGCAAGGCGCTCGTCGCGAATGAGATGCTCCCTCTTATTTCGAAGATAAAAAACGCTATTCTCCAGTCGGGGTATCTCAAGAGGCTTGCGGAGATACTCATCATAGGCGAAGCGGATCTGCGCAGGGAGCTTGCAAAGGTAAAACCGGATTATTCGTATCATTACAAACCCTACGGAGAGCCGCAGGCAGAACCGTTAAAGGCGAATATGGCGGAGAAGATTTTAGCCGGTTTAATGCTGGAGGACAGAAACTTTGTGCGCAGCGTAAAGGAGAATTTGAATTGCGGGGATTTCAAGGATATATCGATAAAAAGGATTGTTGAGAGGCTATTTGAGTATTACGACATGAATGTAACGATAGGTGTCAGCAAATTAATCGACTGTTTTAAGGATGAGGAGAATGTCCGCGCCTCTATTTCCGAATTGATCGCGACGTGCGAAAATCTCGTAGACAAGAAGAAAAACCTGGATGATTGTATACAATGGGTAAAGCAATGCGGATTAAAGGATAAGCTTAAGAACCTTTGCAAAGAGATAAAGACGGCGCAGAATTCAGGAGACGAATCGCGGGTCGTAGATTTGGTAATAAAATATAACGATATGATGAAGGAAGTCAGGACATAATACGGCAAAGGAGAAGCCGCGCTACATGAACCCCGTTAGACCTCATAGGAGGTCGGCGGGGTGAAACGGAAGTAATGGAGGTCTAACGGGGTGAAGAGACACAAAGAGATAGAAGAACTTTTAAAGGTCGGCAAAAAGAAAGGCTGCCTTACTTACGAAGAGTTAAACAACATACTTCCCGATACGATAGTGTCGTCCGAAGAGCTGGATAAGATATTTACCCTATTGGGCGATGAGAATATAAAGGTTGTCGACTCAAAAGAGGCTGCTTTAGAGCTTGAGAAGAAATCATCCGAGGAGGAATCGACGGAGCAGAAGAAGGCTCCTAAACGGGAAGGGCATGCCGATAAGCTGGTTCAGATGGATGACCCCGTAAAGATGTATCTCAGGCAGATGGGCCAGATACCCCTTTTGACAAGAGAGGAAGAGCTCAGGCTGGCTGAGAAGATTAAAAGTACGGAGTTTAAATTCAGTAGAGCGGTTTTAGAATGCAAGCCTGCCAGGAAAGAGGCCATAACGGTCGCGAAAGATATCCTTAGCAGCAAAAAGAGCATGGATGATTTTATCAACATAGACCCAAAACCTGACAGGAAAAAGATCAAGGCCAACCTTAGGAAATTCGTCAGGCTCGCAAGGAGAGTCAGAAAAGGCCGGCGTATAGCCGAGATCTTGTCCGGTTTTAATTTGTGCACAACCGTGATCGAAGAGATATTCATCGCTATGAGGGCCAAGACTGCTGAGATTGAACAGATCGATAAGAATCTCAAGAGATCACGGAAAAAAAGGGCACACGGCGAGGTTTCAAAACTTAGAAGAAAGAGGCGCACCATAGAGGCGGAATTCGGCCTTAAGCACCCGGAGATAAAAGAGGCCGTTAAGGCGATTAGGGTAAAAGAAGCGAAATTTAACAAGGCCAAGAAGGAGTTGGTGGCGGCCAATCTAAGATTGGTTGTGAGCATCGCGAAGAAATACACCAACAGAGGCTTATCGTTCCTCGATCTTATACAAGAGGGAAATATAGGTCTCATGAAGGCGGTTGATAAGTTCGAGTATGAGAGGGGATATAAATTTTCTACATACGCGACATGGTGGATAAGGCAGGCGATAACGCGCTCCATAGCCGACCAGTCCCGCACTATAAGGATTCCCGTGCATATGACCGAGACTATAAACAGACTTATACGCGTCTCGCGCGCTCTTGTCCAAGAGAACGGAAAAGAGCCCACGCCTGAAGAAATATCGTATGATATGAAGATGCCCGTAGATAAGGTAAGGGGGATTCTCAAGATAGCCCAGGAGCCCATATCGTTACAGACGCCGATTGGCGATGAAGGCGATACGCACTTCGGCGATTTTATAGAGGACAAACGCGCCGTCTCGCCCGCAAACGCAACGGCCTATTCTATGCTAAAGGAGCAGGTAGGAGACGTCCTTTCCACGTTGACCGACCGGGAGAAGAAAGTCCTCCGGCTTCGTTTCGGTATAGGCGACGGCTATCCCCGCACCCTTGAAGAGGTCGGCTCCATGTTCAATGTCACAAGAGAGAGGGTGCGTCAGATAGAGGCAAAGGCCTTAAGAAAACTGCGCCA
Source organism: Candidatus Omnitrophota bacterium (assembly GCA_016783555.1). GTDB lineage: Bacteria > Omnitrophota > Gorgyraeia > JABMRJ01 > JABMRJ01 > BS750m-G22. The sequence continues at coordinate 14,415 of JADHWH010000004.1, forward strand.
TCCTACCAGAAGCAGGAAGCTCAAGAATTTCTTGGCCTTAAGCGCAGGCCAGTAATAATGGATGAAAGACCACATAGAGATAGAGAGGCTGTTTAAAGACGATAAAAAGGTTCATTACGACTTCTCGCAAAGCCCTGCCTTAATAGAGCTCCACAAGAAGAATACCGACCAGACATTCGAAAAAGACCACGCAGCTAAATGGAAAAAAGCGCAAAATGAATTTCTGCGCTGGACTAAAGACAGGAAGGTCTTTCCAAAAAGACAAGTTGAGGATGGTAAGAAGATATTCGACGAATATTTTAAAAAGAGAGGTTATTTACAAGGAAATATTCTCGACGTAGGCGGCGGCTGGGGGTTATTCAGGGAGTGGTGGGAAGAGAGAGAGTCCAATATCTTCATAGTTCATGACCCCGGCATAGAGAGGTTCCTGCGCGGTCCGCACAAGCTGCATCACGATTATTACAAAAGGGCCTTTAGCCTTCCGATGACTTTTGTCGAAGGTTTCGGGGAGGACCTGCCGTATAAGGATGGTATATTCGATTTATACCTTATCGCAGCTACATTGGACCATTGCATCTGGCCGCAAGAGATTATACGGGCGGCATATCGATGTATAAGACCCGATGGGATTATACTCATCATCCAAAGATGCGGCCCATCCGGACCTCTCGGTGATTTTGTAAACATATTCAGGCGCCTGAAGGCATATTTATTCAAGCCTGAAAGATTCTTGCGCGCATTTTACAGAAGGTTATTCTATCGAGACCCTCATCTGCACCATTTTTCTATTCAAGGTATAACCGCATTATTGGAAGAGGCCGGTTTTTCAAAGGTCCGCATAGAGGTTATTTCGATGGCAGAGAATATCTACGCCTTCGAAGCGCAAAAACGATAAGACTCCTAATCTAGCCGTAGGGCAGGTTTAAACCTGCCCTACGGCTGGTTAGAAGTTATAATTGTATGGAAAAAATCGAGGTAGCAGTTGTAGGCGCTGGTATTATAGGCCTTGCCATAGCCAGCGAAGTCTCAAAATTCAAAAAATCTCTATATGTGCTCGAGAGACATGAGTCTTTCGGCCAAGAGACGAGCTCAAGGAACAGCGAGGTTCTGCATGCGGGCCTCTATTATCCTAAGGGGTCACTTAAGAGAGAGACGTGCATCGAAGGAAAGAGGCTTCTTTACGAGATATGCGAGAAGAATAATATACCCTATAGAAGACTGGGAAAGCTCGTCGTGGCGGCAAGCGCTTCGGAGACCGCAGGCTTGGAGCGGCTCTTTTGTAATGCCAGGGCAAACGGCGTAAGGGAATTGGAATTGATATCCAAGGATAAGATTAAAAGCCTGGAGCCCAATATAAAAGCCGAGGCCGCAATACATTCAAAGTCTACAGGCATAGTGGATTCACATAGCCTTATGAAATATTATGTAATTAAGATTAAAGAGAAGAAGGCAGGCATTTCATACAAGACAGAGGTGAAGTCCGTAAAAAAGATTGGCGGTGGATATGAAATCAGGGTGCTTGATGCAAACAATACGGAATTTAAATTTGAAACAGAGATCTTAATTAACTGTGCGGGTTTAGAGTCGGATAGGATAGCCGAGATGGCAGGCGTAGATATAGAGAGCAAGGGGTACAGGCTTAAATACTGCAAGGGTCAATATTTTAAATTACCCCCTAAGAAGAGCAGGCTTATAAAGAGGCTTATATACCCCGTGCCCAGAGAACGGAATGCCGGACTCGGAATACACGCTACTCCGAATTTAGGGGGAATAATCCGCCTGGGGCCCGATGACGAATATGTTGAGAGAGAAGGTTTCGATTACAAGGTAGATGAAAGGGCAAGGGCTAGATTTCGCGATTCAGTATTTAATTTTCTCCCTTTTATAGAGGAGAACGACCTTACTTGTGATACCGCAGGTATAAGGCCGAAGCTGCAAGGCCCTGGTGAGGATTTCAGGGACTATGTAATAAAAGAGGAGAGAGATATCGGCCTCCCCGGTTTTATAAATCTTATCGGAATCGAATCCCCGGGCCTTACAAGCGCGCCTTCGATAGCAAGGTTCGTATCTTTATTGGTAAAGAAAAATGCCCGCTAAGAGTCCTATTTCAAATCTGGTCCGCGTATCTTCAGGCATCCTTTTGGCAGCCGCCCTTGCGGTGGCATTCTTTTTTATTTATGGCAGAAAATAGGAGGAAGATAACTTAATGAGAAATAAGGTGTTAATATATATCTTTATCTTTGTTTTTCTTATAGTAATTCTTGCGCCGTTTTTTATGTTATTCGGCCCGACACGGCTTAAAGACTATCTTCATAAAGAATTGGTCTATAAAGTAATCGCCTCTAAGATAACCCGCGGATTAAAAACAGATGAGGAGAAGGCGCTAAGATTGATGGAATATGTCCATAGACACGTTGTGACTAATCAGTCAGGGTATAAGATAATAGATAAGCACCCTCTAAATGATTTAATCAGAAACGTAGGAGTATGCGACCAGGTTGCGAATACCCTGGTAACATTAGCAAGAAAAGCCCATATCAAGGGACGGCTTATATTCCTGCGCGGCTACCAGGCCTCTTCGCAGCACAGCCTCTGCGATCTATACATAGACGGTGAATTTAGAATCTTTGATCCGACCTTTGACATGATATTTATTAACGAGAGCGGAAAGATTGCTACTTTTGAGGATATCCAAAGGCACAATACCAAGCTTAAACGCGTCATGCAGACAGAGTTCGGGCGCATCTTTGACCCGTTCGGCAGGGGCATAGAAAAATTTTATTTTAAGCTGTTTGAGCCCGAATATAAGCCTAAGATTTTCAGGACGAATTTCGAGCAGGATAAAAAAAGATTCATCCTATCGAGGTGGATAGATCTATATTACGATATCTTCGCCGACTTATTTTTAACGCTCTACCAAAAGCTTTATTTCAAGTCGGCCGGGACGGGCCCGTTTTTAAGGGCAAGGTACAAACATCTATCGTTCAGGCATGATTCGGCCCTCGCCGATTACGATTATATATTAGAAAAATATGAAGATGAGTTTATGCGGTCCGAATGCGTCTATTTTAAGGGAGTAGCCTTCTGGGAGCTAAAAGAGTATTATAAGGCAATCTCGGAATTTGAAAAGCTGCTTGAAGAGGCGCCCGGCACAAAGAGACGGCGGCTGGCGATGATGTTTTTATTAGACTCTTATTGCCTTCTTAATAATCCCGATAAGGTGCTCTTTTATCTTTCGCGGCTAAGGCCTAAACTTAAAGGGGAGTAAGAAATTGCGATATACTCTTGACTTTCACTATTAGTCCATATATACTTTTTTTAGTGTAATATATAAGGGGATATATATATGTTGGACAAATCCGAAAAAGATTTCTTAACAGATTGCTTTGCCAAGTCCGAACTGCTCCCTTTTTTGGATGAAAGCATCGGTAATTCCAAGAAGAATAACAAGCCCTTTTCGATAGCGCTCATAGACCTCGACCGCTTTAAAAAGCTGAATTACAAATTTGGCCATCTCTATGGCGATGACATATTAAAATATGTCGCAAGCACAGTGCGCCTGACCCTGGAAGATAAAGGCTATCTCTTCCGTTATGGAGGGGATGAGTTTGTCGCGGTCTTTCCGGAGAAGTCGAGTAAAGAGGCCGCACAGCTTGCAAGGCAGTGCAGTAACAATCTGGCGCACCGGCCCTTTCTATATAAGGAGAAGCTTCACAAGATTACGATAAGCGTGGGGATTGCCGATTTTCCTTCCGATGGAAATACAAAGTATGAGCTCATCAGCAGGGCCGACAAGGCCATGTATATGTCAAAAAATTACGGCCGCAACCTGATTACAGAGGCGCACAGGATAACTTATATAAGATGGCGCAATACGGCCATGGCGGTAGCGAGCGTCCTTATCGTTTCGCTAACGCTTCATCTTTTGAGCGGTTACGGACTTTTGGGGTTTTTCAAGAAGATGGTTAAAAGCGTTCAGGCTGTTAAGGTCGTTTCGGAAGGCGCGGAGTTGGTAACCGTTATAAAGAAAGACGGCACCATGTTCGAAGGCCGCATATTAGGGGAGACCGACGATTTTGTAATAATAAATTTTAAGCTGGAGAGAGGATCTGCCTCGATCAATATAGATAAAGATGAGATAGCAGAGATAAAATTCTCACCGAAAAAAGACCGAGACAGATGAAAAAGTCTGTCGCAATCCATCCCTTTTTATTCGCTCTTTATCCGATCATATATTTAGTCGCCCATAATATAGGTGAATTGCTTCTCATAGACCGGTTTTCATTGACCAGCGTCTTTTTACCGATGATTGTCTCGCTCGGTTTTGCGTCGGTTTCGATGTTGATGCTGGGCCTTATCCTAAAGAATGCAAAAAAAGCGGCTTTGATAGTCACTGCCTCATTGTTTCTATTTTTTTCATACGGCCATTTTTACGATATGACGAGTCGTTTGATGCGCGATTCCGCATTCTGGATAGGACGATTTGTAATCGGGCCGCATAAGATCGTTTTTTTTGCATGGTGCGCGCTTTTCTGCATAGCCGCCTTCTTTTCTATAAAGACCCGCCGCGACCTTAAAATGATTACATCTTTTTTAAATATTACAGCCGGATGCCTCATAGCCATATCTATGGTAAACATCGGGTTTCACGAATTTAAGAGAATGGAGATCTGGAAGGGGTATGCGGACAAGAGAGATGCGCTGGAAGAAAGGGCAGCTATTGGAAGCGGCATAGGATACTCTCCCGACATCTACTATATAATATTGGATGGATATACGAGTTCGAAGAAACTGGAGGAGATTTACGGTTTTGATAACAGCGAATTTACGGATTATTTGGTGGAAAAAGGGTTCTTTATAGCATTTGAGAGTATGAGCAATTACGCCCAAACCACCCATTCGCTGGCCTCGTCATTGAATATGGAATATATTAACTACGTAACAGATATTGTCAATTCGAAATATTCCGCGATGGGGATGTTGTATCTGAAGCTCAGAAATAATAAGGTCATTGATTTTTTGAAAAAGAGAGGGTATAAATTTGTGCATTTCGCCACGTCATACGGACTGACAGAGCATAATAAATTTGCCGATATAGAGTTTCATTTCGGAAAGAAGAATGAATTTTATTATATGCTGGTAAACACGACAATGCTCTGTTACTTCAGAGAAAAATTTAATATGGCAGGCGACAAAAGAAGGATGGTGCTCGACACATTCTCCACGCTGTCTAAGATGCCTGCGATAGAAGGCCCGAAATTTGTTTTTGCCCATATGATAATCCCCCACCCCCCTTATTATTTCGATGAAGACGGCGGCATGCCGCCAAAGATACTCGGCGCCGAGGGAGGAAAGAACGCATGGGCTGAAAAGGAGGCATATGTAAAACAGCTGATATTCCTCAATAAAAAAATTAAGGCATTTCTTGATAAGATAGAGTCCGGATCATCAACGCCTCCGGTTATTATACTCCAGGGAGATCACGGGACAGAAGCGACATTCAGTCACGGCCAAAGAAGCCGCGCGAGCACGACAGATGAGATGATGGAAGAGAGGATGAGCATATTTAACGCGTATTGTTTGCCGCAGGGCGGCAAGAAGGCTCTATATAGCAGCATCTCGCCCGTTAATACATTCAGGGTTCTCTTTAATTATTATTTCAACGCTGATTTTGAATTACTTGAAGAGAGAAGCTACTTTTCGTCATATGAGCGGCCGTTTGAGTTTATTGCCGTAAACCGAGAATGATCCTTCTGACTTCAAAGAAGAGCTCATATTGTTAATGCATACAAAACTTAGTCATGACCCCTTGACATTCATATCATATAGTGTATTATATATAGTAGAATAGCATATAATAGCATATATGAAGATGGCTCTTTAATATGATCTTCTCGATAAAGGCAAACTGTCTGAAAGGATAGGGCGCAAAGCTACGAGCCTAAAGCGAGGTCACGCTAAAGCGTGACCTACAGCAGAAGTCACACTAAAGTGTGACCTACAGCTGCTAAGGTAGTCGGGCTGCCGAAAGAAGCCATTTATGTTATAATGGCCCTAATGCCCTATGATTAGGGCTTTTTTGTTATAATATAAGGCTAATTGCTAAAAGCCGCTTTTTGTGCTATAATAAGCCCTAATGTCTCAGATTAGGGCTTTTTTATTAATGGTAAGGTGGTGAAAGAAGATGACTCTCAAGTGTAAGGCAAATAAGACGCAGTGGCCGGCGATGATGAAGATATTAATCTTAATCAGCGTGCTAGTTATGCCGTTTTATTTAGCCGGTAACGCATCTGCCGCGTCCGATTCCCGCGAGAAAAGAGAGATAGGGTATAGCCGCCATATTAATATCGATACCGGCCAGACAAAGTGGAGAGTCGCCGCCACCGAGATAAAGAGGTCGGCCTTGTCAAAACAGAGGGTCTTAGAAGTTCTTGCCAAAGAGAATATAAAACGTATCGAAGAGTATGCGGAATGGCTGGTGAAGAATGTAGCATACCGGCGGGACAAAAAGAGCGATACGTGGTCCTTACCGGAAGAGACGCTCGCGAGAAGATACGGGGATTGCGAAGACCTCGCCTTTTTGAACAGAGAGGTCCTTGGCGCCTTAGGTTATCAGCCCCAGGTAGTAGCGTTTAGAAAAAAGAACTGGGAAAAATGGCACGCTATCTGCGTCTTCGAGAAAGAAGGCCGCTATCTCTATTTTGATAATCGCAGGCTTAAGGATACCCCCGCGGCTTCAATGGAGCAATTCGCAAAAGAGATCGGCGCAGAGGGTAATATAGTTGCATTTGGCTCTTTTGGCATAACCGAGGTATTGCAGAAGACCATAAACTTAAAAGATATTGCCAGAGGAACGAAGTTCGAGAAGAAGGATGGAAGCGTATATATTGTCGCAGGACGATATTAAAAACCCCGCCCAGCAAGTTACTGCCATGTATAAAATCCCTCTATAGAAAATATATATTATTCCAGCCGTAGGGCACCCTTAAGGGTGCCCTACGGCTGTGGATAACTTCAAATCTCCCTTGAAATCATCTCTTAAATAATGTATAATTAGCAACATAATGGGGACACTTCTCTTAGCATTAGAGAATATGCATGATGAGAAGTGTCCCCAGCGATGATATATTACTAACATAGAAGTGGGGCCATAGCTCAATTGGTTAGAGCATCTGACTCATAATCAGGTGGTTCAAGGTTCAAGTCCTTGTGGCCCCACCAGTTTCTCAAGTGAGGTTATTGGGGACTTGAAGCTCGCGAGCGCCGAGCAAAGCGAGGAAAAGGCCTGTAGCCGCGAAGCGGCGCGGCCGTAAGCGAGCGAGGTGAGCCTACGCAGCGAGCGCATAAGCGCGAGCGTAGTAGGCAAGTCCTTGTGGCCCCACCAGTCTTACACATGATGCTTGGGTGGACTTGAAGTGGGCGATTAGCTCAGTCGGTTAGAGCGTGTGCCTCACATGCACAAGGTCAGTGGTTCGAGCCCACTATCGCCCACCATTCTGCTTCGCCGAGCTTAAGAAGTTCAAAGAAGCTTGGCTTCGCAGAATTTTTGGCGAAGCAGAATGTTCTACGAAGCCCAAGACTTCTATGAAATTCTTTTATGGGCGAAGTAGAACACATATATATTATGAATATAGCTGAACAGATAAAATCGTTGGTAGAGTTACAAAAGCTGGATTCCCAAATCTATAAGCACAATATGAGAAAGGGGAGGATCCCCCTCTTAATAAAGGAGTTAGAAGACGGCTTCCAAAAAAAGGGAGAAGCCTTAAAAGAGGAGGATAGCAACCTAAAGTCATTACTGGTTAGGCAGAAGGAGAAGGAGAATGATTTGGCGTCAAAAGAGGAGACAATAAAAAAGTGCGAGGGGCAGCTTTATCAGATTAAGACAAATAAAGAATATACCGCTATGCAGCAGGAGATAAAGGGCTACGGGGCTGATAAGTCAGTATTGGAAGACGATATCTTGGCCCTTTTAGACGAGACAGAGGCGAAGAAGAGGATTATCGAGCAGCACAAGGCAGCCCTGAAGGACGAAGAGAAGAAGCTGGGCGAGGAGAAAGAGAAGGTCAACGCCGAGCTAAAAGAGATAGAGGAGAAGCTAAACTCCTTGAATGCTCAACGAAGCGAAATGACATCCAAGATAGACAGGGGGATGCTGAGCAAATATGAAAGGGTGCTAAAAGGAAAAGACGGACTTGCAATGGTCCCTGTGGTCGAAGATTCCTGCGGAGGGTGCAATCTCAACCTGCCGCCGCAGGTTATAAATGAGATAAAGATGGAAAAAGACCTTGTGTTCTGCGAGTCTTGTGCGCGAATATTATATATTGAGGAATAGATGCCTGAGAGACTCTTAATCTATATTGACGGTGCGGCAAGAGGTAATCCCGGTCCTGCGGGAATCGGCGTAGTTATATTGGACGAAAATAAGAATAAGGTTAAGGAATATTCAAAGCACTTAGGAAGCGCCACAAATAACACCGCCGAATATAACGCCCTTATATACGCCCTGCAAGAGGCGCATATGCTGGGGGTAAAGGATGTAGTGCTGCACACAGACAGCGAACTTGTAGCCAAACAGCTTAAGGGCGAATTCAGGGTCAAGAATGCAAATATAAAACCGTTATTTGAGCAGGCGGTACATCTTATAAATGGTTTTGAGAAGGTAGAAGTTAAGAGAATCGACCGTTCTTTGAATAAAGAGGCCGACAGATTAGCCAATAAGGCGATAAATCTGTCGGGACTTAAGACAAAGATTGAATGAGGCCATGATTTACGAAAATCTTTGATTTTCGTAAATCATATGGCCGAATTCAACCCTTGACATTTTTTTATGCGAGAACTTCAGAAAAATGTCAAGGGTTCAATTCGCACATTCAGAGAAGAGTTTCATAGAAGATGAAGTTACGAAAAATCAAGGATTTTTCGTAACTTCAGTGCTCATTGAAGAGGGGTAGATCGGGTGGTCGCCCTTGACATTCGCGCATTGCGCGAATGTCAAGGGAGGAAAGTCCGAGCTCCATAGAGCGGCGTAGCGGGTAATGCCCGTCGGTCGAAAGGCCAGGATCAGAGCAACAGAGACAACGACTCCCCCCGTCTCGCTATTGTAAAATACGGCGAGACGGGGCAGAGGGTGAAAAGATGCAATCTCTACGCGGAGCAAGACCAAATAGGTCCCGAATCACCCTTCGACAAGCTCAGGGTGATCCTGAGCAAGGTCGCCGAAGGCGACCGCGTCGAAGGATCAGAAGCTGCTCGTTTCTACCGGTAAGACGTCGGTGTCGGGACGGGTTAGGTCGCTTGAGCCTTGTGGCAACATAAGGCCCAGATGGATGATCACTAACAGGCATCTAAGGTGCTTGCTTACAGAACTCGGCTTACAGATCTGCCCCTCATTATTATTGACAAAAATCCCATAATGTGGTATTATAAAAGACGATGAGATTGCCGTGGAAGGCCACGGTTCCTAATGATGCAGACCAGGTAACCAGATGAAAAGGACGGTGGCCTGGTTTATCTATTTGTATTAAAACTGATTTTAAAAAGGTTTTACTTACAGAGATGAAAAGAGATATATCGGTAATATTAATAATGGGCTTTACTCTTATTCTTTCGGCCAGCCCTGCGTATTCCGACGATGGCATGGACCGGATAAGGGCGGTAGAATCGACCTTCTATCTGGTGGAAGCAATATTCGGCAATGCGCGATTTGTGAATTTAGACTTAAATAGCATGATGGATATAGAAGACCTTAGAGGCCCTCTCAACCATAAACTCATTTCCGAAGTCGTAGGTTCGCTCATAAAGAACGGAGGATTGACCCGGGGCAGGCTATGGGTGCATAGATCGCATTACAGGACGGTAGAAAGGTGGAGCAGGCTCAGCCGCCTTATCCCGTTAGATAGAATAGCGGTATATGATGAAATAGACGAACTTATAGCTGACTTAGATACAGACAATGACGTCGCCATTTTACCGAGGGTCGATCTCGAGCGATTGGCAAGGGATCTATTTAAAGAGAGAGGAGGCCTCAGAGAGGCTGTAGTGCTGGCCCCTTTAAAGGTAAGATTGGAATACATGGATCAAATCCTGATCTCTCTTATGCTTATGAGGGAATTGAAGGAGGCGTATCAGGAAGCAGGAGATCCTTTAGGGTTGTGCGCGATACCTCAATTCAAGACACTAAAGGCGTTGCTGGAATCCCTATTTGCAATGAGGGCGGGATTTGAAGACAGAGACATCTTATATATGATACCGCAGGCCGGGCTCTCATTTGAGATGAGGATTTTTGCCATACTCCAAAATTCGCTTCTTCCTATAAGAAGGGAAGATATTGAGCGTATAAGGGCAGCCCAGGCTACAGTAAGAAGTATATAATTATATTATAGAGGCAGTTATCTAAGACACTTTCTATTCTATTAATGATAACCGTCTCTTTTTTTATTGTTATTTTAGCGTAATTATGATAATATATTATAGTATAAAGGAGATAGAATGCAGATTCACCCGACAGCAATTGTTGACAAAGACGCAAAGATAGGCAATAACGTTTCCATAGGCCCATATAGTGTTATTGAGGGCGGTGTCGAGATAGGGGATGATACCAAGCTATGGCAAAATGTCTACGTGGCAAAGGGTACGACAATAGGCAGGAAATGCCAGATACACATGGGCGCGGTATTAGGCCACGAGCCGCAGGATGTCACCTTTCAAAAGAAACCCTCGTATTTAAAAATAGGCGACGGGAATATCATAAGAGAATTCGTCACTATACATAGGGGTACTAAAGAAAATTCCTCCACCAAAATAGGCGACGATAATTTTATTATGGGCCTTTGTCATATCGCGCACAATTGCGAGCTCGGTAATAAGATAGTCATGTGTAACAGCTCTTTACTGGCAGGTTACGTCGGCGTCGGGGATATGGTATTTATGTCGGGCAATTGCGTGGTGCACCAGTTCGTAAGAATAGGAAGACTCGTCATGGTCAGCGGCTCTGCCAGGGTAGGAAAAGATGTACCGCCCTTTATGATAACAGAGAGAGAATCGGCCATTGCATCATATAATGCGGTCGGTATTAAACGCGCGGGCCTTGACGTAGAGACGCGAAACGAGATAAAAAAAGCATTTACCATATTATACCTCTCAGGCCTCAATATTAAAAGCGCCCTTGAAAAGATGGAAAGCCAACTGAATTCACCCGAGATTAAGCATTTCGTAGAATTCATTCGCGCATCTAAAAAGAGAGGCGTCTGTAATTACAGCAGGCGAAGGACCTAGGACCTACCAAACTTAACCCCTCCCGACCGCAAAAAAGTGACAAATCTTCATTTCTTGTGATTTTTTACTCTACACAATATATTGAGCTCTAACCCCCCTAAAACACACCTAATTGTAGCTAAAAGCACAGCTATAAAAAGTATTAAAAAAATATTTAAAAAGTCCTCTTGACATTAAATATACATAATGTATACTTATTGTGGTACAAAGTGGAGGAAAGTGGTGAATAATGTTCTACGGTGAATTTGATCATACCTTAGACAAGAAAGGGCGTTTGATACTGCCTTCAAAGATCAGAGAGACAGCGAAGGCCAATTACATAGAAAAATTCTACGTAACACGAGGCCTCGATAAATGTCTCTTTTTATTTTCTGAAGAGGAGTGGAAGACGCAGGAGGCAAAATTTAAGTCTCTCTCTTTTACTAAGAAAGAGGCGAGGCGTTTCAATAGATTGTTCTTTTCTGGCGCGGTTGAGGTGACGCCTGACGGGCAGGGGAGGATACTCCTTCCGAAATACCTCAAGGATTATGCCGGGATTAAAAGAGATGTAATAATCACCGGCGTCTCTAACAGAATCGAGATATGGGATAGACACAGCTGGGAGAAATTTTACGACGAAAATAAAGATTCATTTGAAGAGACCGCAGAAAAATTGATAGATCTCTAGAAAGGAGACAGGTTATGACTATAAGGGATATAAAAGAGATGTATAAAGATAAAGGCGACGATCTTGTCTTTATAAGAACCGACACATTGGTCGAAAGGCTGCGGCGTCTGCGCGCGCTCAATACCGGCCTTTCAAATACCGGAGTCACGCGGCGCATATGGAATGGCTGCGTGATTGAAGAAGCCGCGCGTACTAAGAAAAAAAGATTTTAAGAATAGATGTGCATCAGTCGGTATTATTACATGAGGTAATCGAAAATTTAAATTTAGCCCCGGGCAAGAAGATTCTGGACTGCACACTCGGAGGCGGCGGGCATGCCAGGGCGATATTGGAAGAGATCACTCCCGGCGGAAAGCTGATAGGGATAGATCAGGACGAAGGGGCATTAAGTATAGCCGCCGGCAATTTGAAAGATTTTGGGGACGAAGCAATCTTCGTCCACGGTAATTTTAGAAATTTAAATTCAATATTTAATAAACTTGATATAGGTGAAGTTGATGGAATTCTATTCGATTTGGGTCTGTCTTCTCTTCAGCTGGAAGAAAAAGAGAGAGGGTTCAGCATAAAGCTCGACGGGCCTCTTGATATGAGGATGAACAAGAGGCAGAAACTTGACGCTGCGCAATTGTTAAACAGCCTTAGCGAACTTGAAATCGCGGATATACTCAAGAGATTCGGCGAAGAGCGTTTTGCGAAGCGTATAGCAAGGGCCATTGTCAGAAGAAGGCCTGTAAGGAGAACGCGCGAACTCATCAAGCTGGTCGTGAATGCCGTGCCTTACAAGGCCAGGCACGGAAGGATACATCTGGCGACAAGAACATTTCAGGCGCTGAGGATAGCGGTCAATGACGAATTGGAGTCGCTAAGTTCCGGTTTAGATGCGGCGGTAAGGTTTCTTAAAAAGAACGGAAGGATATGTGTTATATCCTTTCATTCTCTCGAAGATAGAATCGTAAAGAATAGATATAAAGATTACAAGATGAAGAATATCTTAAAGATCATCACAAAGAAGCCCCTAACGCCCCAGGATGAAGAGGTCTTAGTAAACCCGCGCTCGCGCAGCGCAAAGCTCAGGGTAGCGGAGAAAGTATGAAGATAATAAAATTTATAATATTGGTCATTTTTATTACGAGCACAACCTTTTTGTATGCCCATCAGAGGATCGAGGCGATGAGATTGAGCTATGAGATAAACAAAAAAGAGGTCTCTCTTGATAAGCTTCTTGACCAGAGGAAAGAACTGGAGTATAATGTAGCCAAGTTAAAAGCGCCTACTTATCTAGAACTGCAGTTGGCAAAAAGAGATGTGAAACTGGTTCTACCTGAGCGCTGGCAGGTCTTTGAAGTATCGGGCATGACAGAAAAAGCTGATAAAAATTTGCCAATGCCGCTGTTTGTGCGTAATATCGTAGGCCTCTTTTCTTTTGACAAAGAAGCACAGGCTACGCCCGCATCACATTAGACTTGCCAAAACCCATACTCAGAAGACCGCCGCGCTTAACCCATTTAAGTTTTAGGGGAAAGGCAAATTGCGTAACAAAAGTTATAGATCCCGCCTATATCTTGTTTTTCTCATTCTTATCTCTGTCATGGTGTTTTACATGGCAAGACTCGTCTACATACAGATATCAAAATCCACTCAACTAACAGCCTTAGCTGATAATCAGCATAATATTATAATAGAGATAGCGCCGGAGAGGGGCAATATCCTTGACCGGGGTCTGCGCAAGCTGGCCGTTGACCGTAACGTATATTCGGTATATGCCTCCCCGGACAGGATAGACGATGACATGAATCCCGAATACGCAAAGGCGATCTCTGGCATATTGGATATGGACGAGAAGCTGATTCTGAAGAGGTTAGAACAAGATAAATCTTTCGTATGGATTAAGAGGGAGATGGAGAAAGAGATATCCGAAGCCGTCGCGAAACTGGAACTCAAGGGTGTAAAGATAATAAAGGAGCGCAAGAGGTTTTATCCAAACGGATCACTGGCGAGCCATCTTATAGGTTTTACGGGTGTTGACGACGTAGGGTTAGAAGGGATAGAATTAGCATACGACGGTTACCTGAAGGGCGCGCCCGGATGGCGCTGGACCGTGAGAGACGCAAAGAGGAGGGATATATTATCCGAGGATGTGCAGTTTATTCCCCCCTCTGACGGGCTCGATGTGGTATTGACTATAGACGAAACCATACAGCATATAGTCGAGACGAAACTCGATGCCGTTTACAAAAAGTATAAGGCAGAAGGCGCCTCCATAATAGTAATGGATCCCGCAAACGGAGATGTATTGGCCCTCGCCAACAGGCCTTCATTCGACATAAATGATTTTTCATCTTCAGAGGCCGATGCCAGAAGGAATAGGGCTGTTACGGATATGTACGAACCGGGTAGTGTCTTTAAGATTATCACGGCTTCGTGCGCCGTAGAGGGTAATGCGGTAAGCTTGAACCAGGAATTCTTCTGCGAGAACGGAGAATACTACATAGGCGGACGGATCCTCCATGACCATAGCCCGTACGGGACCCTGACATTCAGAGAGATTATTGAAAAGTCGAGCAATATAGGGGTAACCAAGATTGCCCAGATTTTGGGCCGTGAAAGAGTGTGTGAATTCATTAGGCTATTCGGCTTTGGCCGGCCTACCGGCATAGATATACCGGGAGAGATAAAAGGGCTTGTGCATCCAGCCAGCAGGTGGTCCGGCGTATCTATCTCCTCCGTGCCTATAGGGCAGGAGGTAGCGGTTACTTCCATCCAGCTCATATCGGCGATATCAGCAATCGCAAACGGCGGTTATCTAGTAAGGCCTCGGGTGGTCCGCGAGATAAGGGACAAAGACGGAAATACTATCAAGTCTTTTCCGCCGACAGTAGTATCGCAGATATTATCGCAGCGCTCAAGTGATACCGTGAAAGATATATTGAAGGGGGTAGTGGAGAAGGGGACCGGAAGGCGCGCCCGTTTAGAGAGATATACAGCTGCGGGCAAGACCGGCACCGCGCAGAAGATCGAACCGGACGGCAGGTATTCCCATACTAAGTTCATAGCCACATTCGTCGGATTCGCCCCTGTTGAGGACCCCAGGATTGCCGTGCTTGTAACGGTTGATAAACCCACGCCGGCCTATTACGGCGGCACAGTAGCGGCCCCGGTATTTAAAAACGTCGCAGGGGATGTGCTTAAATATTTAAGGGTAGAGCCGGACAGGGTCGAAGAGGCTGTAGAATTATGATTAAGCTGGAAAGACTCCTTAACGGTTTTGAGTATGTAAAGAATAGCGCCTCTCGGGATATAGAGATAAATAAGATAGAGACCGATTCGAGGCTTGTAGAAAAAAGAGACCTCTTCGTTGCCATCTCCGGCAGTGACAAAGACGGCCATGATTATATAGCGGGCGCGCTCAAGCGCGGCGCCGCAGCCCTAGTCATAGAGAAGGATTATACAGATAATTCAAGAGATGTAAGCCGCGTAAGGGACCGGCAGCCTTACGTGATAAAGGTAAAGGATTCGAGAAAGGCGCTGGCCTTATTGGCTAGAAATTTTTATGGCGACCCCTCGAAGGATATAAAGGTCATAGGCATTACCGGCACAAACGGAAAGACCACTATTACATATCTCTTGGAGAACATATTAAACGCGGCGGCTTTTAAGACAGGGATAGTAGGGACTATAAGGTATAAAATCGCCGACAGGATAATAGATGCCGGAAATACTACGCCATCTTGTTTAGTCCTTCAGGGATTGATTAAGGATATGCTGGCGTGCTCTGTGGATTATTGCGTCATGGAGGTCTCAAGCCATGGACTTGATCAGCACAGGACAGATTATATAGATTTTGATACAGCCCTCTTTATAAACGCCACGAGAGAGCATCTGGATTACCACAAGACGTTTGAAAGATATCTCGATTCCAAGGCGAGGCTGTTTGAGGGATTGGAGGCCGATGCCGCTTGCGTACTGAATAGAGACGACCCCAATTACCGGTTCTTTAAAAAGGCTTCTTCAACGAAGAGGATAATAAGTTTCGGTATTAATAAAGATGCGGACGTCTACGCGGATAATATAAAGAGAGATATAAACGGCAGTTCGTTTACCATACATAGAGATAAAGAAAAGGCTATTATAAAGACAAGACTTATAGGCGCGCACAATATATATAATATGCTAGCCGCCGCCAGCTGCGCCATAAGTGAGGATATAGGCTTAGATAAAATAAAAGAAGGGCTTGAAAAAGTCGGCGCGATAGAAGGCAGGCTCCAGCTGTTAGATGCGTCTTTGGGTATTAAGATATTTGTGGATTACGCGCACACAGATGATGCCCTGGAGAAGGTGCTTACCGCTCTAAAAGAGCTGAAGAGAAAGAAGCTCATAACGGTATTTGGCTGCGGCGGCAACAGGGATAGAGGGAAGCGGCCGAGGATGGGCAGGGTAGCCGCAACCCTTTCTGACCGCGTAATCATTACCTCTGATAACCCGCGGTTTGAAGAGCCGAATGATATAGTAAGAGATATAATAAAGGGCATAGATAAGGATCTTAACAATTTTGAGGTGATATTGGACAGGAGAGACGCCATAAAAGAAGCGCTCTCTAGCGCCGAAGAAGACGATATAGTGCTTATTGCGGGAAAGGGGCATGAGAGATATCAGATAGTTAAAGACAAGAAGATCCCCTTTAACGACAGAGAGGTCGCAGAAGAGTTTATCGAAGAGAAGAGATCTGTTGAGGCATTGTAAGATATGTTTAATATAAGCGATATATTAAAGGCTACAGGCGGAACACTATTATCTAAAGCTAAATCGCGTATGCCTATCCCCGGTCTATCTATCGATTCACGCAGCATAAAAAAGGGAGAGCTTTTTATAGCCATAAAAGGAGACCGTTTTGACGGCCACGATTTCATAGGCGATGCCCTGAAGAAGGGCGCCTCAGGCGCCGTCTTAAAGAGAATGCCTGCCGCGAAAATAGCCGATACGCAAATCATAATAAAGGTAAAAGAGACCACAAGGGCGCTGGGCGATATCGCCGCCTTTCACCGCAGGCGGTTCAACATCCCGGTAATCGGCATAACCGGCTCAAACGGAAAGACCACCGTGAAAGATATGGCATCTTTTATATTAGAGAAGAGATACAATGTCTTGAAGAACAATGGCACAGAGAATAATTATATAGGAGTGCCGCTTACATTGCTGAGGTTGCAAAAGAGGCATTCGACAGCCATCCTTGAGATGGGCGCAAACCACCACGGCGAGATCGACAGGCTTACCGAGATAGTTAGGCCCACTATAGGGTTGATTACGGGTATCGGGCCATCGCACCTTGAATTCTTTAAGGATGAACTCGGTGTACTAAAGGCAAAGACGGAGATGGTCCGCAGATTATCAAAAGAGGACTTGGTTATATTAAACGGCGATGATAAACTGCTTTCACGTATAAAGCCGCGTTGTAAAAAGATAGAGTTCGGACTTAAGGCCGGCAATGACTACAGGGCAACAGATATAAAAATAGATAAGAAGATATCCTTTCTCTTAAACGGCGTCTACCGCCTTAAGATAAAGACCCTGGGATGGCATAACCTATATAACGCCCTGGCCTCGATTGTTGTCGCGCGTCGTCTGGGAATCGATATGTCGGTGATTAAGAATGCGCTTTTGGATTTTAAGACCCCTTCGATGCGCATGGAACTAAAGAGAGTAAAGGGTATAAATATTATAGACGACGCGTATAACTCTAATCCGCTTTCACTCAAATGGGCGATAGAGACACTTTCGCAATTCAAGACAAAAGGAAGGCGGATATTGGTATCGGGCGATATGCTGGAGCTGGGAGATAAATCCAAACTTTTTCATACCCTGGCCGGCCGCGCCGTAGCATCTTCGTCAGTAGATAGCTTTATCGGCGTAGGGAGGTTTTCGCGATTTGCCATAGACGGAGCCAGCCGCGCCGGCATGAAGAGGCAAAGCCTCTGGTCGTGTTCTACCGCAGAGGAGGCATCCGGCGTGCTGAAGAGAGTTGCAAAACGCGGAGATGCGGTATTGGTCAAGGGATCTCGCGGCATGTGTATGGAGAAGATAATAGAGAGGTTATCAAATGAGGCCATGACTTACGGAGCGCCAAAAGCGCGACGTAAGTCATGTGGCCGAATTTGACCCTTGACATTTTGCGTATGAATACAAAATATTATTTCTATATTCTAGAATGCAATGATAATAGAAAATATTATGGCTGCACAAACAATTTAAACAGACGTCTTGAGGATCATTTGAAAGGTAAGGTGCAGGCTACTAAGTACAGACAGCCTGTAGAGTTAATTTACTATAAGGAATGTAATTCACGACCAGAAGCGTTTAGGCTGGAAATGAAGTTTAAAAATGGAAAGACTAGAAAGAGTACCATAGATAAACTTATCAATTCATTTTCTAAGACAAAATGTCAAGGGTTTAATTCGCACCTTCATAGAAGAGAAACGGAGGAGATAGAGTTACGAAAAATCAGAGATTTTTCGTAACTCTAGTGCTCATTAAATGTTCTACCATTTTTTATATTCGTTAAAGGATTACTGGTTCGGGTTTAACGTATTCAGATATATCACCTTCAGGGCGGCATTCTGCGGCGTGACATCATTTCTGATAAGCGTAATGGTAGGGCCGTGGATTATAAAGACACTTAAAGGCCTTAATGTAAAGGAGAACGTCTTAAGGAGCGATGCGCCGGCTCTCTATCAATACCATAAGCATAAAGAGGGAACGCCCACTATGGGCGGTATAATCATAATCCTCTCTTTAGTTGTCTCAACACTCCTCTGGGCCGACCTTACCAATAAGTTCATAGTATTTTCGCTTTTGACCACATTATGGTTAGGGGCGATAGGTTTTATGGACGATTTCATAAAGTTAAAAGGAAAGTCTAAGGGGTTGAGGGCTGCCGCCAAACTCTTGGGGCAGGTTACAGTAGCTTTGCTGATCGGCTTAACGCTCTATCTGGATCCGGAATTTGATAATACCCTGATGTTCCCGTTTTTTAAAAATCTTATAATAAATTTGGGGATCTTCTATATATTATTCGTGATTGTGGTCATAATCGGAGCGTCAAACGCCGTGAATATAACCGACGGCCTGGACGGTCTTGCGATCGGATGTATAATAATAATCGCTATAACATACGGCATCATGAGCTATGTTACGGGCCACTTAAAATTCAGCCAATACCTCAATATATTCTATAATCCCCATGCGGGAGAGCTCGGCGTCTTCTGCGCAGCCATATTGGGAAGCGGGCTCGGCTTCTTGTGGTTTAACGCACATCCCGCTACGGTATTTATGGGGGACACCGGTTCACTTGCCCTCGGAGGCGCCATAGGAATGGTAGCCATATTTATTAAGAAGGAATTGCTTTTATTTCTTGTCGGCGGCATATTCGTGATAGAGACGCTTTCGGTCTTGCTGCAGGTTGCTTCGTTTAAATTAAAGAAGAAGAGGATATTCTTGATGGCCCCATTGCATCACCATTTTCAGTTAAAAGGGTGGCCGGAGAGTAAGATAATAATAAGGTTCTGGATAGTCGCGATAGTCTTGTCGCTTCTTACGCTGGCGACGCTGAAACTAAGGTAAAGAGAAGAGGCCGTATGGAATTGAAGGATAAAAGAGTTACGGTGGTAGGATTGGGAATAAGCGGCGAAGCCGCAGCAAAGTTTTTACACGAACATAATGCCAAGGTAAGAGTTACTGACAAAAGCGATAATCCACAAGTTCAACAAGACGCTAGAGCGCTTAAGGATATGGGGATAGAGTGCGAATTGGGAGAGCACAGAGAAGCATTTCTTGAGGGTTCGGAGCTTATTGTTGTAAGCCCGGGCGTAGATAATAGCGCCCTTCCCGTAAAATGGGCCGATGAAAGAGGTATCCCTGTAATAAGCGAGATCGAGCTCGGATATAGATTCTGCCGCGCCCCCATTATAGCGGTATCGGGCACCAACGGCAAGTCGACAGTGACATCGCTCATCGGGCAGATGTTTACTGCCGGAGGGAGGGATGTGTACATATGCGGCAATATAGGCGTGCCTTTTACATCTGTAGTTTCTATGGCCGCGCCAGAGGCCGTAGTAGTCTTAGAGATAAGCTCCTTTCAGCTTGAAAGGATCGATACCTTCTCTCCCCACATCGCGGTTATGCTTAATATCACGCAGGATCATTTGGATAGATATGCCAATTTCGATGAGTACGCAAACGCCAAATTGAGATTGTTCTCGAATCAAAAGGCCGCAGATTACGCAATCGTCAATTATGACCAGGCGAAATTCAAGGATCTATCGGCAAAATCAAAGCTGCTTTATTTCAGCAAGCGGAGCCTTCCTAAGAAGTTTGAAGGCGTATTCGTAGAGAACGAGGAGCTACTCGTCCGCAGGGATGGAAGGTATATATGGCTTGCCGCCAAAGAAGAGCTATCCTTAAGCGGTGAGCACAATCTTGAGAACGCCCTGGCTTCGGGGCTTGCCGCTCTTATATCAGGCGTTGAGCCCAATATAATAAAGGAGACGTTGTGTCACTTTAAAGGGCTCAGCCACAGGTTCGAGCTTGTGGATACGATAAACGGCATAAAATTCGTGGATGATTCCAAGGCGACAAACGTAGACAGCGTCAAAAAGGCGGTTCAGTCATCGAGTAAAGGTATAATATTGATTGCCGGTGGAAGAGACAAAAGCAGCGATTACAGGATATTGGCAGGGCCTTTAAAGGAGAAGGTAAAGTCGATGCTCCTTATCGGCGAGGCGAGAGAGAAGATAAAAAAAGCCCTCTCCGGCGCAGTCCCTATATCTTTCGCAGAGTCGCTGGAGGAGGCGGTTAAGACCGCCTTCGGCAGCGCGAGAAACGGCGATACGGTGCTTCTTTCTCCCATGTGCTCAAGCTTTGACATGTTCAGGGATTACAAGGAGAGGGGCGAGGTATTCCGCAACGCGGTAAACAGTCTAAAGAGAAGCAATAAGGATGCGTGATATAAGAGTATCTATATTTATGGTGACGGCGGTACTCATCGCTATAGGGACGGTAATGATATACTCGTCGAGCGCCATCTATGCCTACGAAAAGACGGGTGACAGCCTGCTCTTTTTTAAAAGACACATTCTCTTTTTGGCCGCATCCTGCGCGGCCTGCTTTTTATCTATGTCATTTGATTACAGAAGGCTTAGAGAGTATACCCGGGTTATTGCCGTCTCTTGTATAATTCTACTGATATTGGTCCTTCTCCCTTTACTGGGCAGCCAGGTAGGCGGCGCGCGGCGCTGGTTCAGGATGGCAGGCTTTAGTCTTCAACCTTCAGAGATAGCAAAGCTGGGATTAATAATATACCTGGCAGATTTTCTTTCGAGAAAAAAGGCGTATATAAATAATTTCCTGAAGGTATTGTTGCCGGTCTTTTTTGTGTCGGGCGCGGTAATGGGGCTGATACTTCTTCAGCCTGATCTGGGTACGGTCATTGTGATAGCCGCCTTTACATTGATTCTTCTTTTTTTTGCAGGTATAAGATGGGAGTATATACTGGGATTATTCTTAAGCGCCTTGCCGTTCTTTTATCTTTTGATATACAGGGTCCCTTATAGGTGGATGAGGATCAAGGTATTTTTAGATCCCTGGCAGGATCCCAGGGGAACGGGTTTTCAGATAATACAATCCTTTGTGGCCTTGGGGTCGGGCGGTCTATTCGGCGTGGGGCTCGGGATGTCCAAGCAGAAGCTATTCTATCTGCCTGAGGCCCATACAGATTTTATCTTCTCGATTATCGGTGAAGAGCTGGGTCTTATCGGCACACTCTCCGTTACGGCCCTTTTTATAGCGTTGATCTGGCAGGGTATGAGGATAGTATTTAAGGCCGGGGATTCATTCGGTAGATTTTTGTCTCTTGGCATAGTATCTATGATTGCGCTCGAAGTCATTATTAATATAGGCGTATCTATAGGCGCGCTTCCTACAAAAGGGTTGCCGCTGCCTTTTATCAGCTATGGCGGGAGCGCACTCTTTTTTCATATGATCGCCATAGGACTTTTGTTGAATATCGCCAAGAATAGCGGTAGGCTATGAAGATTGCAATAGCATGCGGCTTAAGCGGAGGGCATATATTTCCGGGTATCGCCCTGGCTTATGAGCTGACTAAAAAAAGCGGCAATGATATATTGATGGTGACAAGCCGGAAGAAGCTTGATATCGAGATCTTTGAAAAAAGCGGTTTGCGGTTTGAAGCCGTGCCGTATAATCCGTTTATCCTTACCCTTAATCCGGTAAAGCAGTTTTTGTTTGTATTAAGATTGGTCAGGGGGGTAAATCTGAGCGTAAAGGTATTGTCTCGATTTCGCCCGCAGTGCGTCGTGGGCTTCGGCGGTTCTGTGTCAGTGCCTATACTCTTTGCCGCATGGATTCTTCACATACCGCGGATTATACACGAGCAGAATATCATCGCGGGCCTCGCTAACAGACTGGTATCGCTCTTTGCGGACAGGATAGCGGTGAGCTTCGAGGAGACAAAGAGATTCTTCAACGAGAGGAAAGTAGTGGTCACGGGAAACCCCGTAAGGAGAAAATTTCTCAATTTAGACAAGATCCATTCCAGAGACAGGTTCGGCCTTGATAAGGAGAGATTTACCATATTTGTAATCGGAGGCAGCCAGGGGGCCGCGGCGCTCAATAATGCCGTGCTGGACGCCCTCGGCATGATGGATTATCAGGAGAAGAAGACTCTTCAGGTTATCCATATAGCGGGCAGGGACGCCCAGGGGCCCGTAACAGAGAGGTATCAAAAGGAGAATATAAAATCCAGGATATTTTCATTCCTGGATGAGATAGACAGGGCGTATACGGCCTGTGATCTCGTAATATCGCGTGCGGGCGCTACGACCATAGCGGAGCTTGCACACTTTGAAAGGCCGTCGATATTGGTGCCGTATCCCAAAAGAAGAGTCCATCAGGCAGAGAACGCATACTTTCTTTCGGATAATAAAGCGGCCATAACCATTGAAGAGAAAGATTTGAATCCGGTTCAAATTAAGAATTTGATATTAGACCTTAAAAAAGATAAAAAACGTTTAGAGGATATGGCCTCAAGATTTAAGGGCCTCGGCGTCCGCGACGCAGATCTATTATTGGCAAGAGAGGTCCTCTCCTTAGGGGAACCAACGAATCCGTAGGGCACCCTTAAGTGTAACAGCACCCGTAGGGCACACTTAAGTGTGCCCTACGGGTGTGGATAAGTGCGGTTAATTATGGATAAGTGTGGATAACTTTAGGTTTAGGCGGTGCAGGAGATGTTAAATAAGAGCGCGAGGATACATTTTGTAGGGATAGGCGGCATAGGCATGAGCGCCCTGGCCCAGGTGCTTTTATCCAGAGGCTATATCGTAAGCGGCTCAGATATAAACCTTAATAATCTGACGAGGCTTGTGGAATTTAAAGGCGGCAGGATATACAAGGGGCACGATAGAAAGAACGTGGGCGACGCAGAGATCGTCGTCTATTCCACGGCTGTATCCAAGGATAACCCGGAGTTGCTGGAGGCGGCGAAGCGCCATCTTAAGATATTGCACAGGGGCGAACTTCTGGGTGAATTGATGAAGGATAAGATCGGTGTTGCCGTAACCGGGGCGCACGGAAAGACTACCACCACCTCGATGCTTTCGGATATAATGATAAAGGCGCGCTTAGACCCCGTCTGCATATTAGGCGGGGAGTCGGTAAATTTAAGAAGTAATGCCTATGCGGGTAAGGGTAAGTATCTGATCGCCGAGGCGGATGAGAGCGACGGTTCTCACCTTTATCTCAACCCCAAGTTCGCCATATTGACTAATGTAGACCGCGAACACGTCGATTACTACGAGAACATGGAGGAGCTTGTAAAAATAAATAGATCATTTTTGAAAAGGATTCATCCGGACGGCATCTTCTTCGGATTGATCGATAACGAATTTATTAGAAAGATCCTCCTTCATTATGACCGTAGATTCGCTACATTCGGCCTGTCGAAAGAGGCCGACCTTCATGCGGCCAATATCCATATGGAAGGAATGATTTCACGTTTTGATTGTATCTACCACAAAGAAAACCTGGGCACTATTAATATTAAGATACCCGGCATCCATAATGTGCTAAACGCCCTTGCGGCTTCTATCTTTGCGCTCCATATCGGAATAGATTTTAATGTCATAAGAGATGCGCTTTCTCTGTTTAAGTCGTCAAAACGCCGATTTGAGGTCTATCCCGATACCGACGGCATTACTCTGGTGGAAGACTACGCGCATCACCCGACGGAAATAAGCGCCGCGCTTGAAGCCTGTAGGCTGCTTAAGCCGCGCAGACTTATAACTGTCTTTCAGCCGCATCGGTATACCCGCACAAAGGCCCTGTCGAATGAATTTGGTTTATGTTTCGGTTTAAGCGACGAATTGATACTGACGAATATATACGCAGCCAGCGAACCGCCGATAGAAGGCGTGACAGTAAAGAATATCTACGACAAAGTCCTGGAGAATAATTTTGAAAATGTGCATATAATGCCGAAAGAGAATATAGCCGATTACCTTTATAACTCTTCAGAGGACGGCGACCTTATAGCCGTATTGGGGGCGGGGGACATATCAGAGGTTGCGAAAGAGTTGGCGCAGAGGTTTAAAGATGAACCCCGTTAGACCTTTGAAAGATGACAAGAAGGTCTAACGGGGTGAACCCCGTTAGACCTTTGAAAGATGACGAAGAGGTCTTATGGGGTCAGGAGGTCTAACGGGGTGAAAAGAGACTTTAAAAAGGACTTGAGAGGATCGCTAAAGGGTTTCATATCTTTTAATGAATATTTAAGCGCGCATACCACATTTAAGATAGGGGGAAGGCCGCGCGTCTGGGTCGAGCCCGATTCTATCGAAGACTTAAGAAGCGCCCTCGAAATTTTTGGAAGGATAAAACTAAAGACTTTTTTAATAGGAAACGGCTCGAATGTATTGGCACGTGACGGCAGGCTCAATAGAGCCGTTATAAAATTATCCACCCCGCCTTTTAAAAATCTGATTTTCGGCAAGGGTCATATTATTTGCGGCTGCGGCCATACCCTCCCCGGCCTTATCAGAAAGTGC
The DNA here is from genome assembly GCA_016783555.1 of Candidatus Omnitrophota bacterium. Taxonomy (GTDB): domain Bacteria; phylum Omnitrophota; class Gorgyraeia; order JABMRJ01; family JABMRJ01; genus BS750m-G22. The sequence goes on from JADHWH010000004.1 coordinate 39,471, forward strand.
ATAGATAGGGGGTTGGCCGGCCTAGAGGGGCTTGCCGGCATACCCGGCAGTGTCGGCGGCGCCATTATGACGAACGCGGGCGGGATCGGCATGAGGAGCATATTGGATACCGTCGAGTGGATTAAGGTTATGGATTATAAGCAAAGGAAGGTATCTTCGATTAAGAAGAAGAGACTGAGATACAATTACAGAGACTCCGACCTCTCAAAGTATGTGATATTAGAGGCGAAGATTTTGTTAAAGAAGGAAGCCCCGGATGCTATAGGCGAAAGGTATGATAGATTCTTGAGGCAAAAACTGGCTACGCAGGACTACAGACTGCCGAGCGCGGGTTGTATATTTAAGAATCCGAAAGAGTCAGGCCTGACAAGCGGCCAGATTTTAGAAAAGTGCAGACTAAAAGGGCTGAAGATAGGAGACGCAGAAGTATCACGCAGGCACGCCAATTTTATCGTAAATAAAAGAAAAGCGAAATTCAAGGATGTAATGTCATTGATTAAGCTGGAACAGAGGCTGGTAAAGAGGAATTTCGGCATATGGCTGGAACCGGAAATAGAGATAGTAAAGTAAGAAGGTTTAAGAAGGTGGGCGTATTGGCAGGCGGCCCGTCCAGCGAAAGAGATATATCGCTTGCCTCCGGAGAGGCCGTGAATAACGCCTTATTAAAAGGAGGCGTTAATTCTGTCTTCATAGATGTCCGTGAGCGCGTAAGGGATGCGGTCAGGAAAAGCGGCGCCGACGCGGTATTTATAGCGCTGCACGGCGGCTTCGGAGAAGACGGGACAGTCCAGTCAATTCTGGAGAAGCTTAAGATCCCTTATACCGGTTCCGGCCCGGATGCGTCGAGGCTGGCGCTGGACAAGCTCGCCTCGCGCGAGATATTCCGCGGTATCGGCATCGATGTCCCGAAGTATAAGGTGCTAAAAAAAAATAGAGATAGCCGGATGGACAGCCTTAATATGCCCGTTGTCGTCAAGCCTCAGAAGGAAGGTTCAAGCGTCGGCCTTTCAGTGGTATTCGATTTAAAGAGATTAAAGAAAGCTATTGATAAGGCCTTTGATTACGGCGACAAGATATTAATAGAGGAATTCATAAGAGGGAGAGAGCTTACCGTAGGTATATTGGCCGATAAGCCCCTTCCGGTGATAGAGATTGTTCCTGAGGGCGATCTGTATGATTATTACGCCAAATACGAAAGCCCCAAGACTAAATACCTGGTCCCGGCGCCTATTACAGATAAAGATTTTGACAAGGCAAAAGAGATCGGATTAAAGGCGCATAAGACGCTTGGGTGCAGATACTTCTCGCGCGTCGATATGGTGCTGGGCGACGACGGCAGAATCTATGTATTGGAGGTCAATACAATCCCCGGCCTTACGTCAAGGAGTCTCCTGCCCAAGGCGGCCTTGGTCACAGGGGTTGACTTTTGCGGATTATGTATTAAAATCTTAGAGGCATCTACTCTTAACGGCAGAAGGAGGTCAAATGAAGCCCGAACTTATGGAGCGTAAGCAAACATAAGTTCGTTGGCTGAATTTGACCCTTGACATTTTGCCTGTCGACTTCACCAGCAAAATGTCAAGGGTTTAATTCGACCCTTCGGGGAAGAGTTTCAGAGAAGATAGACTTACGAAAAATCTTTGATTTTTCGTAAGCCTAGGTCTCATTAAAGGAGGTAGATTTGTATGGAGAGACAGAAGAATAAGAAAGAGAATAAGAAAGAGAAGAAGAAAGAAGGCTTTTTTAAAAAGAGGATCTCTACGTTCATAATAGGCGGATTTCTATTTTTGTTTTTACTGATTACCGCCGGTCTCGCGGTCTTTTCATATCAGCTCCTTTATAATTCGGATTGGTTTTTTATTAAAGAAAGCCGCATAGACTGGCTGAAGGAGCCTCTGGCTAAAGAAGAGTATAACGAACTCTTCAAAACGGGCTCCGGGCGGAATATATTCAAATTTAATATTTCCTCGGCAAGAGATGAGATATTAAACGCCCATCCGGAGCTCAAAGAGATATGGATAGTAAGGAACTTCCCCGATAGATTGATGCTTAAGATATATCCGAGGGTGCCTGTGGCGCAGGTCGGAGAAAGAAACTTCTTTCTTACGGACCAGGAAGGCGTGGTCTTGACTGAGGAGCAGGATTTTATAAGAGAAGGCCTTCCGATAATAACCGGCGTAGGCTGGCGTATCTTCCGCAAAGTCGGGCATAGAGAAGATTCTTCGAGGATGAAGAGCGCGCTTAAGCTTCTTAAGGCAGTAAAGGAATCTGATTTTATGGATGACCATACGTTGGCCAAGATAGACGTCTCGGATTATAGAAACGTCTCATTCTTTATTGAGGACGGGCTTGAGGTCAAGATTGGCCATACGAATTTCAAGGAGAGACTTGAGTCTCTTGATAATACGCTTTTGTCCATGGAGATAGATAGAGACCGCATAAAATATATAGATTTGAGATTCGACGATGTTGTGCTGGGGACAAAATAGAAGATGAGAAATATTATGACGGGGCTTGATATCGGGACATCCAAGATTTGCGCCGCTATAGCCGGAGTCTCGCCGGACGGCAAGATCGAAATACGCGGTATAGGCCTTGCCGAGGCCAAGGGGATAAATAAGGGCTTTGTTTCGAGCCTTGATAAGCTTATCGACTCTGTAAGCACGGCCGTTAAGGCGGCGGAGGACGAAGCAGGCGTAAAGGCGCATAATGTTGTGACAAATATAAGCGGTTCTTCAGTAGCGGGTAAGCTTAATGAAGGGCTTGTGCATCTTTCCAGGCGGGGCAGGGAGATTACAAGGAGGGACATAAACGGGGCTATCGAGACGACCAAGAATATATCTCTTACGCTCGAAAGGGATTTTCTCTATTGCGTACCTCAAGAGTTCGTCGTGGATGACAATGCCGGGGTAGAAGATGCCCTCGGATTATTCGGCACTAAATTAAAGGTGAGATTATACGTAATTACGGCGCTCGCCACTCATATTCAAAATATATCAAAGGCCGTCAGCTACGCAGGTTATGAGCTGACGGATATAGTTCCTACGCTCGTAGCCAGCGCATCATGCATCTTGAGAGACGAGCATAAAGAGAACGGGACGTTAGTCATAGATATGGGCGGCGGGATTACTGAATTGGCTATATATAAAAATGGCATGCTCAGGTTTTTTGACTCGGTCAACGTGGGCGGCATGGACCTGACGGCGTCTTTATCCGCCCACTTTAAAATCTCATTTGAGAGCGCAGAGATGATAAAGAGAAAGTGCGCGGGTATCTCTAAGGAAGACCTGTCTAAGGAAAAGAAGAGCATCTTTGATGTGGATAACAGGCACGTTACGGTAAACAGTATCATAATAAATAATCTCTTGAAAGAAAGGTTTGAGGAGATCTTTTACATATTGAATGACAGACTAAAAAGCTCGGAGTTCTTTTCTGATTCGATGCCGGCATTTATGGTAACAGGCGGCAGCTCCCTTTTGAGCGGCGCCCACGAATCATTTGAAGATCTTTTAAATATTCCAATAAAGAGATGGCGGATAGAAGAGATAGATGCAGACCCCTCGTATCTTTCAAATCCTGTCTATTCCGCCGCCATCAGCCTTGCCAAGTATGGTTTGGATAAAGAGAAGAAGCCGGGACGGACCTACTCCAGAGGCAAATCCTTCCTCCTCGATTCAGTATCCAGAATGCGCGCCTTCCTCGACGACTACTTCTAACCAGTGATAGCAATAACAGCGTAAGGCGCAAAGGGCAAAGCGCAAAACTTATGTGTCGCTTCGCGACCTTAATTTAACGCCGCCGAAGGCGGCACCACAGCTTTGCGCTTTTCGCCTTGCACTTTACGCCACTGCTAGATACATATAAGTCATGCGTTTTAGTAATATTGACATTAGACATTATATATGATATCTTATTAAGCTAATATGATAAGTGATAATATTAAGGAGATCAATAATAGAATAAAATTAGCATGTAAGAAGAGCGGGCGCGACCCCAGCGAGATAACCCTTGTCTGCGTCACAAAGGGCATAGACCCGTACAGGATAAGCGAAGTCTTTGTGCATGGTATAAAGGATATCGGGGAGAATAGAGTCAAGGAGGCCCTCAAGAAGAAGCCTGCGGTACTGCCCGGCGCAAAATGGCATCTTATAGGACATCTTCAGACAAACAAGGTAAAGGACGCGATAGAGATATTCGGGCTTATGCACTCTGTAGATAGCCTGGAACTGGCCAGAAAGATCGATAAAGAGGCCAAGAAGAAAGAGAAGAGAGTCGATATGCTTATACAGGTAAACACGTCCGGGGAAGAGAGTAAATACGGCATAAGACCGGAGGAGGTCAGCCCCTTTTTGAAAGAGGCGTCACAATTGACAAACGTAAAGATATTAGGCCTTATGACTATAACCCCCTTGACTGAGGATCCGGAGAAAGTTCGGCCGTATTTAAGACTGCTTAAGGAGGTTTTCGAGAGCGTAGGAAACGAGGCCATACCGAACGTCGAAATGAAGTATCTCTCTATGGGTATGTCACAGGACTATGGAGTCGCGGTTGAAGAAGGCGCTAACATGATAAGAATCGGCAGCGCCATATTTAGAGAGTGAGACAGATGTTAAATCCGAAGCACGAAACCCGAAATTCGAAACAAACTCGAATAACCAAAATCCGAATAACCGAAACCGAATGTTTTGAACATTTGAAAATTCGGATTTCTAATTTGTTTCGGATTTCGATATTCGAATTTCGAATTTGAAACGAGGTTAAGATGAAAAAGATCGGGATAATAGGTTGCGGTAATATGGGCGAGGCTATTCTAAAAGGGATAGTCTCGGAGAAATTGTTTTCGCACAAGCGGATCTCTGTTTCTGATGCGGATTCTACGAAACTGGACCGCATAAAGAAGGTCTATAACGTAAACGCCACTTTTAATAATTCATTGGTGGCCAAGACGTGCAACATTATTATAATCGCCGTAAAGCCGCAGGATATGGGAGAACTGCTCGCCGGCATCTCGGAATATCTGAATGATAAGAAATTATTAGTCTCTATAGCTGCGGGTATAACAACAAAGAAGATAAACGAATTTATAGGACGAGATATCCCTGTCGCAAGGGCCATGCCCAACATGCCGGCCCTTATAAATATGGGATTCTCCGCTTTATCATTTTCGAAGAGTGTCGACAAAGGCCTTGCGAAATCAGTGGTATCGATTTTTGGCTGCATAGGGGATGTTGTAGAGGTCGATGAGAAAGATCTGGACACGATAACCGCGATAAGCGGAAGCGGGCCGGCATACTTCTTCTATCTAATCGAGATGCTTATAAAAAGCGGCGTGAAACTCGGCCTTAAAAAAGAGGTCGCCGAGAGGGCCGCCATTAAGACGGCCTTGGGCAGCGCAGAGCTTTTGAGCAAATTCGGCGAAGATGCGGGCCGCTTGAGAAAGAAAGTCACGTCAGAAGGCGGCACAACAGAAGCGGCTTTCAAGGCATTCAAAAAGAGTAAATTAGGCCCCGCCATACAAAAGGGTATAAAGGCGGCCAGGGACAGGTCTAAAGAGTTATCGGGAGGCTGATATGTTTATCCTGGGTCAATTATTCAGTAGTCTGGCGCTTTTGTTCAACATGATCTTTAATGTCATATATTTTCTTTTGGTTATCCGTATTATTCTCTCTTGGTTTGGGGTAAACCGTTATAATGAACTGGTTCAGATTCTGTTTAGAATAACAGAACCAATTTTAGCCCCTTTCAGGCGGCTGCCGCTGCAGATGGGCGCGATGGATTTTTCCCCGATAATAGCATTTATCATATTGGCATTTTTGAGGAATTTTGTCGTCGGCTTATTAACGCAGCTCGCATATAGGTTCGGGTAGACGCATTAGGTCTGTTTTTAATATTCGCATAGGAGGAGTCGAAGATGCCTAAGATAGGGATTATAGGTGGGAGCGGTCTTAATAATATAGAGGGGCTGAAAGATGTAAAGGGTGTTGAGGTAGAGACGCCTTTTGGCAAGCCGTCCGATAAATTCATCTGTGGAGTGTTAGACGGCAGGGAGATAGCATTTTTACCCAGACACGGTGTGGGTCACAGGATTCTGCCTACCGAATTGAACTATAGGGCCAACATATACGGCATGAAGAAGCTCGGCGTAGAGAGGATAATATCGATCAGTACCGTAGGAAGCTTCAAAAAGGAACTGAAGCCTTTGGACATTTTGGTGGTGAGCCAGTTTGTGGACAGGACGAATCAGTCGAGAAAGACCACTTTTTTCGGGGAAGGGATAGCGGGCCATATCCCATTTGCCGAACCGATATGTTCGGAACTTTCCGGTATACTCTACGAGGCGGGCAAGAATGTCGGGGCAACGATGCACAGAAAAGGGACGTATCTTAACATGGAAGGGCCCGCATTTTCTACCATAGCCGAATCCCACCTCTATAAGAGCTGGGGCATGGATGTCATCGGTATGACCAACATGCCGGAGGCGAGGCTCTCAAGAGAGGCGGAGATATGCTATTCGACCCTTGCGATGATTACAGATTATGACAGCTGGCGCCTGGAAGAAGAAGGGGGGCCGAGCGTTGTAACGATAGATCTGATTATACAGAATTTAAATAAAAATGCGGAGACCGCAAAGAGGCTCATAAGAGAGGCGTTGAAGAGAATACCGGATGAGAGAAGCTGCCCGTGCAAGGATACACTTAAGTACTCTATCGTAACGCGGAAGGATTTGATACCCAAAAAGAGAAGAAAAGAGCTTGATATTATAATAGGGAAGTATCTATAAGATGGATTACAAAAATACGTTAAATCTGCCAAAGTCCGATTTCTCAATGAAGGCGGACCTCCCCAGGAAGGAACCCGTAATTCTTAAGGAATGGGAGAATGCGGGAATATACAGCCTCATAAGGAAGGCGTCTTCCGGAAAGAAGCATTTTATCCTGCATGACGGGCCTCCGTATTCAAACGGCAACATACATATGGGCCATACGTTAAATAAGATCCTGAAGGATATTGTGGTAAAGTTTAATACCATGATTGGCATGGACGCCCCTTTTATACCCGGCTGGGATTGTCACGGCCTGCCGGTGGAGCACCAGCTCTTTAAGGAGTTGGGGCTCTCCAAGTACGATATAGGGCAGGTCGATTTTAGAAAGAAGGCCCATAAATACGCTATGAGGTATGTGGATATTCAGAGAGACGAGTTCAAAAGGCTGGGCGTATTCGGCGATTGGAATAATCCATATTTAACGCTGGACCCAAAATATGAGGCGCAGATTATAACCGCCTTCGGAAGACTGGTCGAGAAGGGATATATCTATAAGGATTTAAAACCCGTAAACTGGTGCGCTGCATGTGAAACCGCTCTCGCTGAGGCTGAGGTCGAATATCAGGATAAGGTTTCACCTTCAATCTATGTCAGGTTCAAGGTTAAAGAGAAGAAGAAGCCGTCCGCAGTAAAGGATCTGGGCGACGATACTTATTTTCTTATATGGACTACCACTCCGTGGACGCTGGTCGCCAACGTCGCCATAACGGTCCATCCGGACTTTAACTACGTAGTGGTTGAGACCGAGCATGGCAGACTTATAGTTTCGGAAGACCTGATGAATATGACGATGGCAAAACTCTCTTTGAAGAAGTATAAAACCTTGAAAAAAATTCGGGGCAAAAAACTGGAGGGGCTGGTAACAAGACACCCATTTATAGACAGAGATTCTCTTGTCTGCCTCGCCGATTATGTGTCGAACCTTGAAGGGACCGGATGCGTTCATACCGCCCCGGGCCACGGCCAGGAGGATTATATTACCGGCAAAAAGTACAAACTTCCCACGATTATGCCGGTGGATCAAAAAGGCATCTTTGACAAAGATGCGGGAAAGCTCAAGGGCATATCCGTTAACGAGGCAAACGATATTATACTCAAGGACTTAAAATCAACCGGCGATCTTTTGTATAGAGAAGAGATCAGACATTCATACCCGTACTGCTGGCGCTGCAAGAAGCCCATAATATTCCGCGCCACCCAGCAGTATTTCATGGAGGTCGATAAACATAATTTAAGAACTAAGCTGCTCGATGTAATAAAGAAGGTAAGGTGGATTCCGAATGTCGGCTCAAGCAGAATATCCGCTATGGTCAAGAACAGACCCGATTGGTGCCTGTCGAGACAGCGCTATTGGGGAGTCCCTATCCCCGCTTTTTACTGCGAAAAATGCGACGAGCTTCTCCTTGATGCGAAGGTCATAAAAAATATCGCGGGGATAATAGAGAAAGAAGGATCCAATGCCTTTTTTGAGAAAGACCCGGAAGGGCTCCTGCCCGAAGGCACAAAATGCAGGAAATGCAAAAACAAGACCTTCAAAAAAGAATCTGACATAATAGACGTATGGTTTGAGTCCGGCGTAAGTCATCAGGCGGTACTTAAGCGCCATAAACAGTTCCCTTCCGATCTATATTTAGAAGGTTCAGACCAGCACAGGGGCTGGTTTCAATCCGCGCTTATAACATCTTACGCCATAGATAAGACGGCTCCTTACAAGGCTGTCCTTACGCACGGATTTGTGGTCGATGGCGAGGGAAAGAAGATGTCTAAATCATTGGGAAACGTTATCTCCCCGCAGGAAGTCATGAAGAGATACGGCGCGGATATGCTGAGGCTATGGGTCGCCTCAAGCGATTACAATGAAGATATCAGATTATCCGAAGAGATACTCAAGAGGCTCGCTGACGCATACCGAAAGATAAGAAATACCTTAAAATACCTGATAAGCAATATATACGACATCGATTTTAAGGAGGCCTGCGCCTATAAGGATATGTTGGCGATTGACAGATGGGCGTTGAGCGAGACCAGGAGGCTTGTCGATGGCGTAAAAAAATATTATGAAAATTATAATTTCCATATGGTCTATCGGTCTGTATATAACTTCTGCACCGTGACTATGTCATCGATATATCTTGACATTTTAAAAGATAGATTGTATACTTTTCCATCCTCTTCGCGCGAAAGGAGATCCGCTCAGAGCGCAATACATCTTATATTGTCATCTTTGATAAGAATAATCGCGCCTATATTGAGTTTTACGGCAGAAGAGGCCTGGTCGCAGATGCCGGGCGGAGGAGGCGAGAGTGTCCACCTTACGTCTTGGCCGGAATCAAGCGCGATAAAGCGGGATAAGGATATTCTTTCGAAATACGAAAGGCTCTTTAGGATTAGAGAAAAGGTTCTCCTTTCATTGGAAAAGAGACGCCAGACTGGAGATATCGGTTCCTCGCTTGAGGCAAAGGTAATATTAACGCCGAAGAGGGACGACGATTATAAGTTTTTGAAAGATTTTAAGGGAGAACTCCCCTCTGTATTTATCGTCTCTCAGGTTGAATTAAGGAAGAGAGACCCTAAATCGAAAGATGAATACGGCATAGAGGTGGCCAGGGCCGACGGTGAGAAGTGTCAGCGCTGCTGGAATTACAGCGTAAGCGTCGGCAGGGACGAGACGCATAAAGATATATGCGAAAGATGCGTAAAGGCAATCAATAAAATCTAACCCGGTTAGATTTTGAGGAGGTTTTGGAATGGATAAAAGGGAACTCGGAAGGTTTAAAAAGAGACTGCTGAAGGACCGCGCCGATATCCTCGGGGGTGTGGATAAGATCACCGAAGAGACGCTGAAGAAGTCACAGCGCGATGCGTCCGGCGATTTATCCGGTTATACCTTTCACATGGCGGATATGGCGACAGACAACTATGACCGTGAGTTCTCTTTAGGTATAGCAGACAATGAACGTGAAACCCTTAGAAAGATAGACGATGCGCTTAGGAGGGTAGGAGACAACACGTACGGTAAATGTCTTTCCTGCGGAAAAAGAATCGCAAAAAAACGCCTTATGGCGGTCTGTCACGCGGAATACTGCAAGAAATGCCAAGAGAAAGAAGAAGCTCAGAACGAGGAATAAATCTAACCCTGACCCTGCTTATCTCAATATCTATATTCATCTTGGATCAGCTTACAAAAACATCAATAAAGTATTTGATTGCTGTAGGCGACTCCATCCCGGTAATAAAAGACGTTTTCCACATAACGCTGGTCTTCAACAAAGGCGCGGCCTTCGGTATACTCAAGACGCAGAATAGCTTTTTTATAATAATAGCCGTAGTCGCAGCCATATTTATAGTCTATAGCTTACCACGTCTGAAAAAAGACGAATTTTTTGTAAATACGGCCTTCTCATTATTGTTGGGCGGCATCTTCGGAAATCTAATCGACAGATTAAGATTCGGCTATGTAATAGATTTCCTGGACTTCCGTATCTGGCCGGTCTTTAACGTCGCCGACTGCGCCATATCGATAGGGGCGGCGCTTGTAGCGATACATCTTTTGAGGTTAAAATTTAAAAGATAGCCAGGGATCTTTATGCACAAAATCCTCTTTGAAATCGGGCCGCTTACCGTATATTCTTACGGCACCTTCATCGCGCTCGGTTATTTGACAGCGACCATTCTTGTTCTAAGGGGCTGCCCTAGATACGGATTTCCCAAAGATAAGATGTGGACTCTTCTTACGCTTATTCTCATCTTCGGGCTTATAGGGGCGCGCCTTTTGAACGTCATCTTAAAATTCAAGTTCTATATGGAGGCCCCCTTGAGCATGATATTTCTGCATAGAGGGGGTTTGGCGATTCAGGGAGGCATCGTCGGCGGTATCGGTATAAGCATATTCTATCTTTTTAAAAATAGACTGTCGGTGTGGAAGACGGGAGATTTAATACTTCAAAATCTGCCTTTGGGCCAGGCCATAGGAAGGATAGGCTGCTATTTAAACGGATGCTGTTTCGGAAGATGGGGGTTGCCGACCCAGCTCTTTATGTCGGCGGGGTTTTTTATCACCTTTATAATTTTAAAATATTTGGCTAAGAAGAGACCCTCTTTCGACGGCAGCGTCTTTATATCCTATTTTCTTATCTATCCGGCCGTCAGGTTTTTTATCGATTTTTTAAGGGGGGATCTGAGGCCGGTCTTCATGGGTCTTACAGAGTCGCAGTATATCAGCCTTCTCTTTTTTATCGCAGCGTTTTTTATTTATATCCTTAAGAAAAGACGGCATAATTTTCAAAAGGAAAGAAGTTGAAAAATTTTTCATTTACGGCAGAAGATAAGGATGACAAAAAGAGGCTCGATCTTTTTTTAGTCGACAGGCTCGGTAAAGATTATTCCCGCTCTTTCCTCCAAAAGCTGATTCAAGAGGGATACGTTCTTCTTGACAAAAAGACCGCAAAGAGAAACTCAAGAATAAAACCGGGCGATGATATAGAGCTTACCGTCCCGCCGCCGCAAGAGACAGAGATTATCCCGGAGGATATATCCGTCAATGTAGTATTTGAGGATGAGCATCTTTTAATTGTTGATAAGCCGGCCGGCATGGTAGTCCATCCCGCCGCAGGAAACCCCTCGGGCACCCTCCTTAACGCGCTTATGTCATACTGTAAAGAGCTTTCTTCTATTGGCGGGAGGCTCCGCCCCGGCATAGTGCATAGGTTGGATAAAGATACTTCGGGGCTTCTTGTAGTCGCGAAAAACGATTACGCGCATAACTATCTTTCGACCCAGTTTAAAGACCACACTACAAAACGCAAGTACATCGCTTTTGTAAGAGGGGTAGTAGAGTTGGACAATGGGACGATAGACCTTCCGATCGGAAGAGACAAAAGAGATAGGCAAAAGATGGCGGTAGGCTTTACTGAATCGCGGACCGCGGTGACGCATTATAAGGTGTTGAAGAGATTTAATGAGTATACTATGCTCGAGCTCCGTTTAGAGACGGGCAGGACTCACCAGATAAGGGCCCACATGCAATATCTGGGCCACCCTTTATTGGGAGATAAGAAATACGGTAAGGTTCACGAAAAGATTAAACGCCAGGCCCTGCATGCGGCGACGCTGGGATTTAAACATCCCGCTACAAATAAGTTCATGGAATTCTCATCCGAGCTTCCGGAGGATATGAAGCGGCTTATGTGACTTATATAATTTCTTGCAATAATGATGTTCTATGATATAATTAGCTAATATGATGCCGGATAAATTGAATAGAAATTTTTTAATAGGTCTTTCGCTTTTGATAATCGCCAGCGTATTGCTTTTAAGCAGCACGGTGGCATTTTATATTTTAAAGGAAGCGGAAAAGAGTAAATTAACACTGCTTAAAAATGAGCTGGAGAATGTGGTTGAGATGAAGGATATCATAGCCGAGGACTTGGAAGAGATTAAGGCGAAGAACAGCGAGCTCGAATTAAAATTAAGCTCTACAAGTGATCAGGCAAGAAAGATTTCGGAAGAGTTTTCAAAAGAGAAAGAGATAAAAAATCTTATGACGTCGCAGCTGGAGCATGAGAGGAAGAAGACCGAGGAGATGATGTCTCAAGTTTTAAAAGAAAAAGAAGAGCGCCTGAATCTCTCCTATAAATTATCCAAGGTCGAAGAGGATTACCGCAGGCTTAAAGAGCAGTTTGAATTGCTGCTGGAGGCGAAAGAGGCGCTGGAAGCGAAGGTCAGGTCTATGATGGAGAAGAAAGGCATAGAGCTTGAGAAGATAGAGGTAAAGAGGGGTTACCGCGTAGAAGAACCGAAGGAAGAAAAGATTTTTAAACCGCAGATACCCGGCAAAAAAGAGAGCGCCTCGAAGCCCGACACGAAGACAACTGTTTTGGTTGTAAACAGGCAATTCAACTTTATCGTTACCAACATAGGGAAACTGGACGGGGCAGGCATTGGGTCTGAGTTAGACGTTTATAGGGGCGGCGAGTTTATCGCAAAGACGAGGATAGAAAAACTTTATGACAAGATGTCGGCCGCTACTATCTTACCGGAGTGGAAAAGGGCCAGGATAAAAGAAGGAGATCAGGTTTACCCTGTTAGACCTCCTGATAATTAGAACTGGTGAGGAGATCTAATTATATGAAGAGGTCTAACGGGGTTTACATTTCCCAATAGATCCTTCCATGGACGATATAAAAATAAATCCTATAAAGAAATTTGAAGGCGCCGTCTCGTTAAGAGGCGATAAATCTATTTCTCACCGTTCGGTGATGATAGCATCTATAGCCGAAGGCCAGTCGAGGATTAAGAATTTCTTAAGAAGCGAAGACGCCCTTTATACAATAAAGGCCTTTAAGCAATTAGGCGTGGCGATAGGCTTATCCAACGATGACATTATCGTTGAAGGAAAGGGGCTTGATGGCCTGAAAGGACCGAAAGGAGATATCTATCTTGGGAATTCCGGGACATCTATGAGGCTTCTCTCCGGTGTTCTCGCAGGGCAGAATTTTAAATCGACATTGACCGGCGATGAATCGCTTTCCCGAAGACCTATGTATAGAATAATAAGACCCTTAAGACAGATGGGGGCTCATATAAAAGGAAGAGAAGATAATTTTCCCCCTCTTGTCATAGAAGGCGCAAAATTGAGGGCTATAAGATATAAGACAGAGGTGGCAAGCGCCCAGATAAAATCAGCGTTAATCTTTGCCGCGCTTTACGCAGACGGCGTTACAGAGATTGAGGAACCTATAAAATCGAGAGACCATACAGAAAGGATGCTTGGCCTATTCGGGGCAAAGATGGAGATAGACGACCTCAGGATATCAGTGAACCCGAGGCCCGACTTAAAAGGCAGGTCACTTGCCATTCCGGGCGACATATCGAGCGCGGCGTTCTTTATTATAGGAGCGCTCATTTTAAAAGGATCGGAGATATTGATTAAGGATCTCTTGTTTAATCGAACCCGATGGGGCATCATAGAGATACTTAACCAGATGGGCGCCGAGATTAAGATAGAGAATAAGCGTTTCAATGGTTGTGAAGAGATATGCGATATAAATGTAAGGTCAAGCCGCCTTAAAGGCATTACAGTCGATGAGAATAGAATACCGTCTGTAATAGATGAGTTACCTATCCTTATGGTGGCGGCTTGTTTTGCGGAGGGCGACACATATATAAAAGGCGCCGGTGAGCTGCGCATCAAAGAGACAGACAGGATTGCCTCTATGAGCGCTGCTTTAGAAAGCATGGGCGCGGATATCTCTGTTGAGAGAGACAACATCTTGATAAAACCGACAGCGAGATTAAGAGGCGCTGTCATGGACAGCCGGGGCGATCACCGTACCGCTATGTCTCTTGCAATAGCCGCGCTGTGCGCGAAGGGCTCATCCAGGATAAAGAAGATAGATTGCGTAAATACTTCTTTCCCTGACTTTTTTCAAGCCCTTGATGCAATTAGTCTTAAAAAATAGTTGACACTTTTTAATCTATCTGTTATAATTTTTCTACAATAGTTATATGGTGTATAATATGAAAAAGAGAGTTAGTGTTAGGAAGGCTTTCGATGTTATACGAAGCGGTTACGATTTCGTCGTAGGGCTTTTCTCTAATGACATGGGCATAGACTTAGGCACCGCCAGCACGCTCGCTTATATCAAAGGCCAGGGCGTAGTGCTTTGTGAACCATCCGTTGTAGCCATCCAGAAGGGTACCTCGAATGTATTAGCGGTAGGCGAAG
>JADHWH010000035.1 GCA_016783555.1 Candidatus Omnitrophota bacterium
GGGGATCGCCTACTACGCTCGCCTTGACAGGCTCGCTGCGTAGGCTCCCCTCGCTCACTTTCGGCCTCGCCGCTTCGCGGCTATCGGCCTTTTCCTCGCTTCGCTCGGCGTTCGCTCGCTTCGATCCTTCGTGAAGCAAGCTGAAATCTGTTCTGCTTCGCTCTTCTATATGCTAGCGCTGGTATGAGCTTCGCAGAACATTCTGCTTCACTCGGTTATTCTATTCTGCGAAGCCAAACTTGCATCTCTCAAAAGCTCGGCGAAGCAGAATGGTGGAGCAGATGGGGATCGAACCCACGACCTCCTGAATGCCATTCAGGCGCTCTCCCAAACTGAGCTACTGCCCCATAACTAATCATTTAATGAATAAATAGATTCTCCTATTAACTGAAGTTCGTATTGTAGATCTGTACTAAGATATTGAAGTGCACAAATTCCTTTATAGTTTCTCTTTTTTGTAATTTTTCCCTTGGTACGTTTGTCTTTATAGTTTTTATAAAATTTTGATAACGGTATCTTAGTTAAACTTGACCAATATTTATTTAATGCTTTTCCATTCTGATCATATCTATGCATTATTCTACACCTGAATTTATCTTCGTCAATATTAAAATTTTTTCTTACCAAATCCAGAAATATTTTTATTGTTCTAGGATCTGAACTTCCAAAAATTAATTGTCTAGACGAAGGATATTTTGCGCCTTCGCAAAGATACAATACGCCGCATAACAACTTTGCTGTATCGCACTTTTTATTTAAAATAGTCTTAAATCTTTCTGTTCTAAGCCTGACGGCTTTTTCCCAGTTTGCAATTTTGGTTCTTCTTATTTTTAAAATCTTTGTCAAGCCCTTCCTGCCGCCTTTAACTTCTTTTTCCTTCAGTCTTGCTTTTTGTTTTTTTGTAAGTTTTATTTGCTTTACCCAACCATGGATAGTGTTCTCAGGAATTTTTATCAGGTGTGATATTTCTGATAAAGAATAACCTTTTTTTCTTAAACTTATTGCTTTATCTTTGACAACTTTCGGCTTTTTTCTCATTATATATATTATATAAAGATATGAAGACCCAAGTCAAGTATATAATTTTATTGTGAGCCCTTCGAATATATAAAAAAGTAAGTAGATTTGGATTTAACTACGTCTGCCAAACCTGATTCTTTTCGCTGAAGGACCGGAGGAAGGCCTTGGTCACGCGAGGGTCGAACTGCGTGCCCGCGCTGTGGGCTATTTCGAGGCAGGCGGCCTTGCTCGAAAATTTCTTCTGATATGGCCTGTCGGTCGTCAAGGCATCAAAGGCATCGGCTATAGCTATTATCCTGCCTTCCAGGGAAATCTTCTTACCCTTCAGGCGCCTAGGATAGCCCTTGCCGTTTATCCATTCGTGATGATCTGATATACCGCAAAGAATCTTTTCGGAACCAACCATAGAAGAGATTATCTTAACCCCTATAAGCGGATGTTTACGCATAACCTCTGCCTCTTCTTTTGTAAGTCTTTCCTTTTTGCCCAAGATCGCGTCTTTAATGCCGATCTTGCCTATATCGTGCAGCAACCCAGAAAGCCTGAGCCTATCTATAAAACTCTTTGTGAGTTTCATCTTTTTGGCAATAGAAAGCGAATATTTCATTACCCTTTCTGAGTGGCCGTGCGTATAAGGATCTTTAGCATCTATGGCATTGGCGAGGGATTTGACGGTACTCATAAGCATCTCTCCCAGGTCTTTATATAGTCCTGCGTTCAACAGGGCAATAGAGACGTGATTGGCCATGGCCATGAGCAGCCGCTGGTCTTCCTTGGTAAATACGCGGCGATGGCCCTTTCTGTTGCTTACTATCAATACACCTATGACTTTTACCTTGGTCTGAAGCGGAACGCTTAAGAATGAGTTAAGCGGAAGCTCCCTTTTTGCAAAGGGAAGCTTCTCCTTCTTAAAGACAGGATGGGAGATAAGATTATTCACTATCAACGGGCTTTTCTGCCTTACGACCTGATAATTAATCCTCTCCCAGCTTCCCAAAAGCGCCAGGTTATCCATCTCGTTTTTATTAAAACCTTTTACGCCGGCAAGCATAAGATGTCTGCCGTCTTCGCCAAGTAAAAAAAGCGATGCGTGATCCGTCTTAAGCGCCCATCGGGCCTTAGCTAAAATAAGGTCTTTTACTTCGTCAAAATTTATGCTGGAGCTTACTGTCCTTGAGATATCCAGCAATATCTTCAGATCTTTATCCTTATGCGTGCTCTTCATGGCTAATCCCTTTCTTCAATGAGTACTGGATTTACGAAAAATCTTTGATTTTTCGTAAATCCATCTTCTTTGAAACTCTTCTTTGAATGTACGAATTGAACCCTTGACATTTTGCCTCAGTAAAGAAATAAGCAAAATGTCAAGGGTCAAATTCGCACAGCGGCTTACGTTCACTTCGTTCCGTAAGCCGCGTGCTCATTTAACCTCCATAACTATGATAGTAATATCATCGTGCTGCGGCGCTGATTTCGAGAACCTAAAAACCTCTTTGTTTATAACGGAAAGGAGGTCTTGAGGGCCAAGCGTCCTGTTCTTTATTGCCGCCTCTGTAAGCCTATCCTGGCCGAATTCCTCCCCCTTTTTGCTGAGGGCCTCCGTAACACCGTCTGTATAAAGGACCAGAATATCGCCTTTTGAGAGGGGAAGCCGTTCTTCGTTAAAATCACTCGGCATAAGACCCAGGGGTATCCCCTCTTTAGCCTCCAGCAATCGGCATTTATCTTCGTCCTTCCTCAACAACACAGTAGGCAGGTGTCCGCCGCTTGAAAACGTAAGGACCCGCTCATTGGGATCATATATCAGATACGTAAGCGTCACAAAGAGATTGGCGGTGGATTCCTCCGCTAAGGCGTCGTTTAGTTTCGTAACGGCGTCTTTGGTATTAAGATGTGTCTGCGATAAAAGACGGAATATGGAGACCGCTTTTGCCATGTACAAAGCGGCCGGCACGCCCTTGCCGGAGACATCCCCTATCATAATGCCGATCTTTCCGTCTTCAAGTTCCACAAAATCGTAAAGGTCGCCGCCGACTTGTTTTGCCGAAGACATCCGGGCCGCTATTGAAAGCGCCCCGGATTCGGGCGATTTTGTGGGCAGGAATGACTGCTGAATCTTCCTTGCCACCTCAAGCTCCTTCTCTATAAGCTCTCTCTTCTGTCTTTCCGATACGTATTTATAGAAGGTAAACGACAAGTATAGTATAAAGACCGCGACCACCGGATAAAAGAGGTCCACCCAAATACCCGCGAATACAAAGAGCCCCGCGGCAAGTATACATAATAAGAATATAGCCGATACGATATAGATTGAGCTTATAAGCGGGCGGGTCTTCAATGTGACGAGGCCGGTTATGCAGGCGAAAAGGACTAAAATTATAAGATTCGTAAGCCTTGTCGCCCTCCTCAAGAAATTATTCGTAATTATCGAGTTTAATAAATTTACATGTATACCCATTCCGGGATACCGCTCTTGAAGGGGTATAGGATTTAAATCATGGGTCCCGGTTGCGGTGAGGCCGATGAAACAGACTTTATTCTTGATATCGCCTAAATCAACGGCTCCCTTTTCGCCCCCAACCGATAGCGAGTAAGACTTGAGGATATCTATAAAGGAATAGTGCTTAAAAGAGTCTTCCCATCTGTCTGCGAAATTTATCAGCGCGCGCGATTCTTCATCGAGGGGTATATCTATCTTATTAAAATCCGTCCCGAGATAATCGCCTGCGATTAAAAGCGCCAGCTGCGGATATATCTTCTTTCTGTATCTAGCCTTAAGAAGCGCCCTTCTCGTCTTTCCGTCTTTATCCGGTATGACATTTATAAAGCCGTAACCCCGGCAATTCTCCTTTAAGCCCGGCAAGAGAGAAGTGTCTATCCCCTCTACCTCTACGATCTTTCCCTTTGTCTTTTTCGGCAGATCAAAACTGAAGGCATAATAGACATTACCCGCTTTTTTTGTAGATTCTATAAGTTTCTCGTCATCGGGGCCGGCTTCGGAAAATAGCGTGTCGAAGACGATCATCCGCGCCCCGTACGCAGAGAGTATGTCTATCATAACGGCATACCAGCTTCTCTTTAAGGGCCAGCTGCCTATCTTCTCCAGCGTATCATTGGCTATCTCTATTATGGCTATATCGCTCTTTTGCGCCTGGGCAGGGCGTATATTAAAACGTAGATCCAGCGTGGCCAACTCGAAATCCTCAAAAATTCTGAGATAGGAGGGGATGAGCACTATTGTGGCGGCTGCCAGTATAAAAGGGATGCGTAGTAATTTAAATCTTTCTTTCATCTGTTTTGGAAGATCGACTTATCCGGCAGAATGGTTCTCTTAAAAGCTGCAATAGACTCCGCTTGAGATTATATAATCCTCATATTGCTCTACATTCTCGCCCGAATGGTTCTTTCTGTAGTCAAAACTCGTGCCGATTGACACTTGAGGTATCACATCATAAAAAAGAGAGCCGCCGTATACAAAGAGATGGTCGCGCTGATCAAATTCCCTGTCAGAGACGCTCCTCTTGTAGTATGCCTTATACTGGTAAGTGAAACTCGTCATTCCGTAAAGCTTATCGGTTATAAGATGAGCGAGCGTCAGCTTTGTCTTAAGGGATCTATAGTCATAATAGTCTAAGAAGAGTTCGTTGGATTCATTGATAAAGGCGCTGGTCTCTGACTTAAGGAATGTCTTATCACCGATATAGGCGCCCAATTGATAAAAGACCGTATTCCTTTTGTCGCCCCTGTCGCGGTCCAGCATTACGCCGCGGCTGTTTCTGGTCTTCGATTTAGGAAAATGCTTATAAGAAAATTCATACCCCATCTTCTGGTAGAGCCAATCGGTTATATCCTGTTTTAGGCTGGTACCGACCTGATTCAGGTCATACTCGCTCTGTTCATCATGGGGAAATCCTACAAAATCAGCCATATAATCCACGGACCACAGAAAATTATCATCTATCTTAGTATCCAGGCCTACGCCTAAAGTATTATCGATAAGGTCGGGGTCTGAGAACTTAAAATATTTTATAGAGGTAAAATCATAGCTGCCCTTAAGTGTATATATATCAGATATTGGGTACTTCCCGGCTATGCCGAGCGTATTCTGCATAAAGACACTTCCGTCCTCGTCATAACGTTGCAGGTTGACGTTTGCGTCATAACCGCCCGCCATGGACGTCGATAAATCGAGCTTAAGCTTGCCTATATGTTTTCTGACTAAAGTAGGCATTATATCGCCCAGCTGTTCTTCCAGTATATTCTTTTCTTTAACAGAAGGCTCCTCTTCCTTCGCCGCAAAGGCAAAAGGAGCGGAAATAAAGACGCTGATAAGTATAATTAATAATAGAGGAATGCCTCTCTTGCCCCCCATGGAAATACCTCCTTTTTTCTAGAATTAAAGCTATATATTATGGATATGGATCTTCAGTACTCTTTTTTTCCTCATCAACTCTCTGTTCTATCTTATCCTTTTGTTTCTTTTCAAGCACGCTCAGCTTCCCTTTTGTCAGACTCTCCACGCTCTTCTGTGTCTTTTGTATATTCACAATCTTCTGTTTTATGGTTGTGCTGACGCGTTTCCCGAGGGCCCTTTTCTGGCCGATATCTCTCTTCCATCCATTCCAGCTTTTTATCTTGTTTATGGGTATATTTTTTATCGTGATAGGGCGCATCGGAGCGGCAAGTATGCCTCTCTTGCCAGCCTTTATTATGGGGTCTTCCATAACGGGGTTTCCGTCTTTATCGACCGCGTAGAAGTAGACCTCGTCTTCGTATGCGTCCACTATTACTTGTTTACCGTCGGTGTTTGTATCCCAGCCGGTTCCCCTGGCGCCGCAGACCGCCGTCGGTGTCTTTATCTCGAAAGTCGTATCCCCGCTTAAAGACTCTACTAAAGAGCGGAGTTCCCCCTTAAGGAGGCCGAGCCTTACCGGGCCGAGGTCTATCAGCTCAAGCAGGGTATTCTCTCTTACCCTCACCACGTTTACAAGACCTTTTCCGAATCCTATCTCCGCCCATGATTCAGGCCCCGTCTTTAGATTGTCGCCTTTTGACAGAATCATATCCACTTCGGCATCTATCCATCCTGCCGCGCTCTGGCGCTTTACCTTTACTTCGCCTTCCATAAAGAGGATTGATGCCTCCTGCGCCGATATGGCGAGTTGTTCTTCTTCCGCAAATCCCTTGGTTAAAAAAGAGATGGTGGCAATCATCGCCGTTATTATGACTATCCCTGCAATCTTCTTCATATCCAATCCTCCTTTTTTAAAGATGTATCTCTACATCCTCTTTTTCCAATCCTTGGGTTTTGTTATAAGCTTCCAAGGGTTGCTTTTAAGGTCGGCGCTTAGTTCTTTTAAATTCTTTGTAGTCGCCTCCACATTGCTTAATATCTTATTTACTCCGTCTCTGTTCTCGGTAACCATGCCGTCCACATTTGTAGTAAGCGAACGGATGTCTGTCAGGGCCTTGCTGAGCTTCTCCATTATCTCTTCCGACTTCCTTGCAAATGTCTCCATCTGGAACGGGTCTTCGCCTATTATTGTGCTGCCGCGTTCCAGAAGAGGGGCCTTCGCGGAACCGGGAATCAGCTCTATATGCTTCTCGCCCATAAGTCCCAGGCTGCTTACATACGCCTTTGCGTCTATCTTAAGCTCGGTACTCTCATCCAGAGACAATGAGATAAGCACCTTTGTCTCGTCGCCATATTTAAGGTCTATCTTCTCAACCTTGCCCACCTCAACGCCCAAGACCCTCACCGGCGCGTTCTCCGCGATGCCGCCCGTGAAGTCAAAGAGCACATCGATACCATAGGTCTCCTTTGTAAAATCGAAATTTCCCATTTTATAGAATAATACAAGCAGAACCACTATAGATGCTATTACCATTGTCCCGACTTTAATCTCGTCTTTTATCTTTTTTTTGTCCATGATCAGTATCCTCCCGTAATTACGGTCTCGAGCGCTATTTCGTCAGGCTCTCCAGATAGTCATCGCCTGTCTGCATAAATGAGATAGGCCCATCCGGCTGGCCTGTTATGAACTGCCTTACCAGCTCGTTCTCGGTATTCTTTATCTGGTTTGCCGTTCCCACTTCCACCACTCTGCCTTTATAAAGCATAGCCACTCTGTCGGCTATCCTGAATACGCTATTCATATCGTGCGTAACTACGACGCTGGTAATGGACAACTTCTTGGACAAATCCAATATCAGCTTGTCTATTACGCCTCCGACTATCGGGTCCAGTCCTGCCGTCGGCTCGTCATAAAAGATGACCTGCGGATCCATGACTATAGCCCTCGCAAGACCTACCCTCTTTTTCATACCGCCGGATAACTGGCTCGGCATAAGATTCTCAAAACCGCGCAATCCCACAAGCTCCAGCTTCATCTTTACCACTATGTCTATGACATTCCCCTCCAGCTTCGTATGCTCTCTCAATGGGAGGCTTATATTTCCGGCTACCGTCATGGAGTCAAATAAAGCCGAAGATTGAAAACACATGCCTATCTTCTTAAGCACATCTTCTTTCTCCGCCTCTTTTAACAAGGCCAAATCCTTTCCCAGAAGAGAGACTCTTCCTTTATCAGGGGTAAGGGCGCCTGTTAAATGCCTCAAAAAGGTCGACTTGCCGCAGCCGGATCCGCCCATTATAACAAAGGTCTCCCCTTTATATATCTCGAGGTCCACGCCGTTTAGGATCTGGTTCTCCCCGAATGCCTTATGTATGCCCTCTGCCTTTATTATAACTTCTCTATCATCCATAGGTCACACCTTTGTGAAATAAAATATGCCTGTTAAGATACAATCAAAGAGTATTATCAATATGAAACTTATAACCACGCTCTGGGTCGTAGATTTTCCGACGCCTTCGGCCCCGCCTTTTGTATTTAAGCCTTTATAACAGGCGATCATTGCTATTGTGACCGCAAATACAAACGCCTTAACCAGTCCCGTCGTCACATCCTTAGCCGTTAAAAATCTGAATGTAACATCTATATATAGAGCCGGGCTTATGTGAAGGCTGAATACGCCGACTATGAATCCTCCGATTATTCCGGCGAAGTCTGCTATTATCGTAAGGCAGGGCAGCATCACACAGAGCGCGAGAAAACGGGGAACTACAAGGAATCTTACGGGATTTAAAGCAATCGTCTCCAGCGCCTCTATCTGCTCAGAGACCTTCATCGTGCCAAGCTCCGCAGTCATGGCAGAGCCGACCCTGCCCGCGACAACGAGCGCGGTAAGCACCGGGCCCAGTTCCCTGGCTATAGAAACAGCGACTAAACTGGCTACATAAACAGTTCCGCCGAAAGTCGCAAGCTGCGGAGCCGTCTGCATCGCTATGACTACACCTGTAAACATCGCCACAAAGAACGCGATAATCAGCGATTCCACCCCGGTGAAGACCATCTGACTAAAGATGGCGTCGCTCTTTACGAATTTCTTTTTAAAAGGGCCGATTACAACCCATCTTATGGTTTCGACCAAAAGATTATATACCTTAAAGGTATGCGCGCCGAGATCCATAACGGCCCTACCTATACCCCCTATCGCACTAAGCGCTCCGCTTGTAAACCTATCCAATAAATTCTTCATCTGGCTAAAAGGCCTTTATGGCCTCCTCTTCCTTCTCTAAGATATCAAAGAGTTTCTCAAGTTTCGTTATCTCAAATAAGCTCTTCACTTTGGCCGTTAAGCCTGCGAGCTTCATCCTCGCGCCGTATTTTCTGAAATTCTTGAGCAGCTCCACAAGTGTCGCCAAGCCCGAGCTATCGATATAGCTGACCTTCTCCATGCTTATTACTATCTTATCCCTCTTTTCCCTGATAAGCTTATCAAACGCCTTCTTAAGCTGCACAGCGGTATTTATATCTATTTCACCTTCTACCCTGCATATAAATATGCCGTCTTTTTCACTAACGACTACCTGCATAATATCCCCTCCGTTTCCTTACCTTAAGTATTTTATTAATTTAATCCTATTTCCCCTGTCATTATACTGCACTCTATCCATCAATTTATGAATTAAATATACGCCGCGGCCGTGGGCCCTTAAAACATTCCCGTTTGTTGTCGGATCAGGCATCTTTGTATGATCAAAACCTCCGCCCTGGTCTTCAACGGCAACCTCTATCTTTTCGTCATCTATAGCAAACGAGATATCAACGATCAGATTCTTATCCTTTTTATTCCCGTGTTCTATAGCGTTTATGATAGCCTCTTCGACAGATAACCTTATGTCGAACATGTGGGACTTATCGACATTGCGCTCTACGAGCAGGTCAACTATCCTTGCAATAACCTTTCTTATCTTTTTAATATCGCTTGGCATCTTAATAGATTCGCTTATGCCTTGCACTGCCATCGTTTTTGGCTCCTTTAATTTTCCTTAACTATCCCTATATCCCGAAATTTTTTATATCTTGCCTTTATGAGCTTATCTTTAGAGATATCCTTTGTATCCGAAAAAAAGTTTTTTATCGCCTTCTTAACGGAATAGGCGGTCTCCTCGGAATTCCTGTGTGCTCCTCCAAGCGGTTCATTTATAATTTCGTCTATAACGCCTAATTCGAGAAGGTCATACGCCGTAAGCTTAAGTACGGCCGCTGCCTCCGGCGCCTTGGCGCGCTCCTTCCAAAGTATGGCAGCGCAGCCCTCCGGAGATATAACAGAATAATAGGCATTCTCCAAGACACATATTCTATTGCCTACCCCTATGCCCAATGCGCCTCCGCTGCCGCCCTCGCCTATGACAATCACAATAATGGGAACGGCCAGCATAGCCATCTCTCTAAGATTATATGCTATGGCTTCGGCCTGCCCTCTCTCTTCTGCGCCTATCCCGGGATATGCGCCGGGTGTATCTACAAAAGTAACTATCGGGATATCGAACTTCTCGGCCATCTTCATCAGCCTTATCGCCTTACGATATCCTTCAGGGTGGGCGCTTCCGAAGTTTCTTATGAGATTCTCCTTGGTGTCCCTGCCCTTTTGATGTCCGATTACCATTACCTTATTGCGGTCTACATGGGCCAGTCCTCCGACTATCGCCCGGTCGTCCGCGAATCCTCTGTCGCCGTGGAGTTCTATAAAATCTGTCATTATCATATTTATATAATCGAGCGTATACGGCCTCTTCGGGTGTCTGGCAATCTGAACCCTCTGCCAGGGCGTAAGGTTTTCAAAGATATCCTTTTTTACCTCTTTGAGCTTTGCCTCTAATTTTTTTATCTCGCTGGATAGATCGATATCCTCCTGTGAAGTAAATTTTTTGAGTTCCTCTATCTTTCTCTCCAGCTCGAATATAGGTTTTTCAAAATCTAAATGGCTGCCGTTCACTTTTAACCTTTTGTCAATTGACGATGGTCACTTCCGTGCCTACAGGCAGGATAGAATAGAGCTCCCGCACATCTTCCTCTTTCATCCGTACGCAACCGGCTGTAACGTGTCTTCCTATGGTCTCCGGCTCGGTAGTGCCGTGTATGCCGTAACCAGATACCGATAACCCCATCCACCTTGAACCCAGGATATTTTCCGGGCTTCCGGAAGAAACAACAGCCCCGGCTTTATACCACACCGGGTCTTTCAGCTTATTTATAATCTTGAATATGCCTATAGGGGTAGAATTATTTATGCCCGTAGAGACCTTGTATGTCTTAAGGACGTCCTCATGCTGTTTTAAAGTAAGGATGTTTTGTGAATGATCTACCACTACACTATATTTAGCCGTTGATATCTTCAGTCTCTGGCCGATTCTGATAATATCGCTTTGCAAATTGTTCGACTTTATAATTAGATCGACAGTGGTATCAAATCTCTTTGCTATACCGATCAGCGTATCACCCTTTTTTACCACATATAAAACGCTGTAGTCTGTCACGAGGGGCGAAAAGAGTATCTTCATATTAAGCTCTGTAAGATTATCTTGCGCCTTTTTAGCAATCTCACCATCTAATGAGTTCTCAAGAATATCTCTATACAGTCTTTTTGCTTTAAAATACTCATTGTTGGATTCGAGGTCTTTCGCTTGGTTGTATAAAAATAACGTTGGAGGAACTTTTTCCTGTTTGATAACTGAATCTCTCTTTGCGACGACAGAATTTATCACAATCGCCGCTATGGCGATAACGGCGACCGATGCTAAGATCACGTAAAACCTTTTTTTCATTGCCTCAAACCTCCTAATGCCCTATGCCCGGTAACATAAAAGACTCATAAAGACCCCTATCGCCACTCCCGTCAATACTTCTATCGGCGTGTGACCCAGCAGTTCCATAAGGCGGTCTTCCTGTATCTTCTTTTGCCAATATATGTCATCTAAAATCTTATTTAGAATCTGCGCCTGCTTCCCGCTTGCGCGCCTCACCCCTTGCGCGTCAAAGAGGACAACTATTGCAAAGATAAGCGCCAGGGCAAAGAGGGGCGTATTAAATCCTGCGTATAAACCTGCGGAACTTGCAAGCGCGGTAACGCCTGCCCCGTGAGAACTCGGCATGCCGCCGGTTCCTACAAACCACATAAAGTTAAAACGTTTCTCTCGAATCACCCCTAAGAGAACTTTCAGCGTCTGCGCAAATAACCAGGCCAGGGCTACAGAATGGAAAACATAATTATTACCGAATTCGATGAGTGCGGGAAACATATAATGTCCTAATTAGCTTTAAATAATAATAACATATAAGCAATAATGATGCAAATATTATTATATATGCGCTATTCCTTATAGGGCTCAAGTTCGCGGTAGTCAAATAGCGGCGGTAAGTTGTATTCTCTGTAAAAATATCTTAAGTTGTAGGCGCTATAAGGAAGCCTTCTCTCTAACTGCTCCAATCTATGGCTGGCATAACTTGCATATTTTGATCTCGGGTAGAGTCTTATCACATCCCTGTATGCCTTCATCGTCATCTCTTTTATATGCCTGTTCTTATAACGCAATTCGGCAAGCGCAAATAGGCTGCCCGCATGATATATGCTGGTCCTGTGCTCAGAACAATACCTGTCCAGCAATTGCATATCTTCCCTGAGAATGTAATCCCTGAATGCCTTGTATACATCTTTTTCTGTCTCTACCATCTTCTTTGTTATATTCGGCTCAAAGACGATCTTCTCTTCCGGCGAAACGGGCGCTCTTACCTCAACGACCGGTTCCGGGGTCTCCTCCGGCTCTTCCGGTGTTTCTTCTTCGCCTTCGAAGGCTACCTCTTCTTCAGGAAATGTCAGTTCCTCCTCTTTTGCAGCTGCTTCAAAGGCCTTGATCCTTTTTGTCTCTTCAGCCAATCTCTTTCTCTGGTAGGCCCTTTCGTTTTCAAGATTGTTTAGTGTCTTTTGAAGCGCGATGTATTTCTCTGTAACAGATCTTAAGTCTCTTTCGACCTCGCTCTTCTCTTTTTTAATAACCTCCGCCTCTTTTATAAGCCTTGATGTCTCTCTCCGGGCCATCTCTACCTTTCTCTCCAGCTGTGTCCTCGCATTGCTAAAGATAAGTGCGGTGATGAAAAAGACCGTCATAAGCACCAAGGCTATAACCACGGCGATGCCGAATATGTCCGGTTTCTTTTTGAACCATAAGACATATTTTATTATCTTCTCCAGATCGGGGTGGGGTATATCATCGTATGAAACGCCTATAGCATATCTATCTACGGCCATCTCTTCTGTCTTGCGTATCCATCTTACCGTAGCCGATGCGACGGTAGCATGCGCCTCCGAAGGAATATTTATGATCAGCTTGAGCTTCGTTTCATTCGGAACTATGCCGCTCAACTCTCTTGTTTTAATCATTAATGTCTCTATGCACATTCCGCTTTTGCTTAAATTCTTCGTAAATCCCTGGTGAATATCAAACTCGCGCTCTCTATCCTCTTCTATTTTCTGGAATTCCACCGGAAATGCGCTTTCCAGGCGTATGTATTCCCTCTCTTGTTCGCCCGGCAGGACTTCGGGCTTTATCTGGCCGGTCAGAGTCAGCCATTCTCTCTTTGCCTTCAAAGAAAATTTTACATACAATATTATTATCGGTATGCAGATTAAAAGATACCACCATAGATATATAAATTCTCTCTTCATCATCCCTGGATTCCTCGTCTTGAGGGTTATTTTTTAATCTTTAATTTTTTACACCTTGCCCTGATTGAAGGTATGGTAGTGCCAAGCTTCTCCGCAAGTTCTCTGTAAGAAAGCTTGGTGATGTTCTTCTTTAAAAATGTGTCTTTATCGCGCGCCCATTCATAGCTTTCGCGCGCCAGGCCCTCCCTGCTCAATTTATGCGTCACGGAATCTACGGTCCGGTTTAGCATCTTCGCGAGCTCTTCATTTGTAAGCCTGTCTTTGTTTTCTATCAAAAACTCCACTTCCTTTTTACTAAACGGCCTTCTTGTGGGCTTCTCCTCTTCCGCCGACGCCGCCTCTTTAGGTAAAGGGCCTTCAGCCCTAATATCCGTAACGGTCCTTTTTGTCTCCGATGTCTGCCTTTCGGTTACCCTGAATACTCTGGCAGAAAAAATTTTCTTATCAACTATGAATTCCTTAAGGAAATCTATTTCGCTTTTTTTAAGCGGGTCTCTCTTTGATTTTACTGTTACTAAAAAAAGTTCCGCGTTATTCCATACGATGAGCTGCGGGAGGGCTGTGCGCTTTCCTATCAAGGCCTTTTTATTAGACGGGGTTATATCGGAATGTTTATTTATAAGTCCTATATCTTCTTTGAGTCCCTCTTTAAGTTGAGCAAAGAATTTTATAAATCCCTCATCGGTGCTGGCATAATGGTCGGATATGAGCTCAAATATATTAGTCTTATATATTCGGCCCTTCTCCTCTTTTGTCATCAAAAAATCTATGCATTTATAGCCTATCTCTTTATAGCAGTTCTTTGCAAATTGCAGTATTGTTATGTTGTTGCCGTTTATATCCTCTACTCTCTCTTTGTCTATATATTTGGCTGGAAATTCCACGATATTGGATTTGCCGAATTCCCTGTAGAAATCTTCCGTGCTGAGGGCCGCCGGCGCGCCGATATCTCCATGGGCCGGTTTGTCTATTGATATCTCTACCTCTTCTTTCGGCTCAACGTCTTCTTTCTTCTCTTTTTCTCCTTCGGGCTTCTCCGGCGGGACGTAAGGGGGTTCTTTCGTATCATACACAGGGCCTTTAAACTCAGCCCATCCCTTCATTATAAAAAACATGGCCGCGGTTAAGATTGTCAGCGTTGCTGTTAAGAATAACCAGAACATCTACCCTCCAAAAAGGGGTATCTATCAGTGATAAAAAGGCTTGCTTTCAACATAATATTATCATAAACTATATAAAAGGCAAGTTAATTCTATCCATATAGTTACCCTTTTTTGGGGGAAAAGCGGATGAAAAAAAGCGACTTTCTGCATATAGTGATTCTACTGATCGTATTATCATTAACGGTATGCGGTCTTTATTCTACCGTAAGGGCTCAAAGAGCGGGTAATCTATATAATTTCGCTTTCTCTGCAAAAAAACTCAGTATATATATAGGGGAGTTTAAAAGCTCAAAAGAGGCCCAGGAGATAGACACAGACGAGATAATCGCGGCCTTAAAGAGGCGCCTTGAAGATAGAAAGACGATTGATTTTAATATTGCAAAGAGGCTTGAGGATGCCGATTTATCCATAACGGGGCGATTGATTAAATTCATGTACCGTGAAAACGACCCTATAGATATATTCATTCCGCTGGGGCTGGTGATAGACATCTTCACGGATAAGAATTATGCGCGGCTGGAATATGAAATAGAAGTCTTCGATTTGAAAAAGAAGAAGATTGTATGGAAAAAACGCCTTAAGGCGACGGCTACCGAATTCGAAATGCCCAAAGAAGAGAGCATCTCTCTATTAACAGACAGGGCTTGCTATGTCTTTATAAAGGAATGCTTCGGCAGGCCTAAGGAGAAGATGAAGATCTAGCTCTTAATGAGAGTGAGCGCCTCCGCTCTTGTCTTTTCGTTCCTCCTGAAGATACCCCTCACAGCGCTTGTAACGGTAAGCACCCCGGGTTTTTTAACCCCACGCATTGACATGCAGAGGTGTTCGGCCTCTATAACCACGATAACGCCTTTGGGTTTTAACTTCGCCATTATTACATCCGCGATATCGGTCGTAAGGCGCTCTTGGACCTGCAGTCTTTTTGAAAGGATATCCACAACCCTGGCTATCTTGCTCAAGCCCGTTACCCTATTTCCCTTGGGGATATATGCCACGTGGGCCTTCCCCGCAAACGGGAGAAGGTGATGTTCGCAGAGCGAGTAAAGGGGGATGCCTTTTAAAAGTATTATCTCATCGTGATCTTTTTCAAAGACGATCTCAAGCTCTTTTTTGGGATCTTCCTTTATTCCGCTTAAAATCTCCTCATACATATCGGCCACCCTTTTGGGCGTGGCCACAATATCTTTTCTCTTCGCGTCTTCCCCGACAGCCCTCAATATATCGCCTACCGCCTTCTCTATTCTTTTCTTATCCATAATATCTCTCCTCATTTTCCTACGCAGAAATTGCTGAATATCCTGCCCAGTATATCGTCGTTTATAGTCTCGCCCGTTATCCCGCCGAGAGAATCTATCGCCTCTTTCATATTTAGCGCCGTAAGCTCAAGGTAAAGATTCTCTTTTAAATTATGAAGCACCTTCTTTAAGGCGCGCCTTGACTCTATGAGCAAGGCCTTGTGCCTTGCGTTTGTAACTACTGCGGTGTGGTCCGCCGTTACGCGGCCGCCCCATACCATGTTGGAGATGGCGTCTTCCAGCTCTTTTAAGTTCCTCTTATCCTTCACAGAGATTTCCATTATCGTCTTATCGTGAAGTGTCTCTCTTATCTTACTAACTTCTAAACGATTGGGAAGATCGGTCTTGTTTATAACTACTATCACTTTCTTATCCTTGATCTCATCCATTATAATTTTATCATTCGCGCAGAGCGAACGGCTCCCGTCCAGCAGAAAGAGGACAAGGTCCGCCGTCTTTATATGAAACCGGCTCCTCGCCACACCTTCCTTCGTAAGAAGATCCGCGGACTCAATGATGCCTGCCGTATCTACAATCTTAAGCGGTATGCCGTCTATGTTTATTATCTCTTCAATCGTATCTCTTGTAGTGCCGGGGAGATGACTTACTATTACCCTCTTCTCTTTAAGGAGCGAATTCATAAGGCTCGATTTTCCCACATTAGGCTTGCCGCATATGACGGTGCGAATCCCTTCTCTTAATATCCTGCCCTTATCCGCCGAATCTATCAATACCTTGAGTCTATCGACGGCTTCTTTAATCTTCTCTTTAAGGCCGCGGCTTGATAGAATCTCAACATCCTCTTCTGGAAAATCTATAGATGCCTCGATATGGGTTGTTAAATTTATAAGGTCGTTCCTTAAACCCCTTACCGTCTCTGACAGCCCTCCCTCTAACTGGCTCATCGCGGCGCGGAGGCTCGTATCCGTCTTAGACCTTATTATGTCTGAAACGGATTCCGCCTGGGCCAGATCTATCCTTCCGTTTAAGAATGCCCTCATTGTGAATTCTCCCGGCTGCGCAAGGCGCGCACCCGATGATAGAATGAGTTCGAGGACATTCTTAAGCGGTACGATTCCGCCGTGGCAGTTTATCTCGACGATATCTTCTTTAGTATAACTTTTAGGAGAGCGCATCACGGTGAGGATTACCTCATCAATAATCTCCTTAAGGGCAGAAAGAATATGGCCGTAATGTGTCGTATAGCTTTTAAATCGAGAAGGGGGGTTTCCGTCTTTTGATTTAAATATCTTATCGGCTATGGAGAGTGAATTCCGGCCGGAGAGTCGTACTATACCTATGCCGCCTTCCCCTATCGGTGTTGAAATCGCCACTATGGTATCATCAAGATTGTATTTCATGGGTCATACCTCTTACTTCCCCAACGAGGAACAATGAGCCCGTGACTAATATAAGATCGTCCCTCCGGGCCTCCGAATAAGCGCAATCCATCGCATCCCTTGAATCCAAAAAAAGCTTACAGGGTCTATTTTTAATAGCCCTTTTTAAAATTTTCGGGTCGGCCGCCCTTGGGTTATCCGCGCGAGTTAAGATAACGAAGTCGGCAATCTGCGAGAGTATCTTACAGATACCCTTTATATCTTTATCTTCAGATATGCCTAAGACCAGAATAAGCCTCTTAAAATCAAAGTGTCTCTTTAGCGCGTTAATTAACGCCTCGGAGCTTTCGTCATTCTGCGCCCCGTCTGCTATAACAAGCGGGTCTCTCTGCAGGACCTCCATCCTGCCGGGCCATTCGGTCTTTGATATACCCTTTCTCACCGCATCCTGTGAAACAAAGAGATTGTATGCGCGCAGGGTCTCCACGGCGCCTATAGCGGCCGCGGCATTTATTATCTGGTGTTCACCTCTCAACTTAATTTCGAGTGAGGGGTACTCTCCGAATTTGGTCCATACGTTGAATGACTGGGTATCCCGGCCAAAACGCCCTTTATCGATATAGATATCGCGCCCGACTAAATAGAGCGTACTTCTCTTTTTTAAACAAACATCCTCGATCACATCCAGGGCCTCTCTCTTCTGGGGCGCGGAAATAGAGATGGAATCTTCCTTGATGATCGCGGCTTTTTCACGAGCAATCTTTTTTACTGTATTACCTAATATATCTGTATGTTCAAGGCTTATCGGCGTAATAACGGCTATGCTCTTTTCCGCCACATTGGTAGCGTCCAACCTGCCCCCTAACCCCGTCTCGATTACCGCGAAATCTACATCTCTCTCCTTAAAATACTTAAACGCTATGGCGGTATACGCCTCGAAGAAAGAGAGGTCTTCTTTCCGCATGGCTTCCAGCTGCGGCTTTATCCCGGAGACTATTTTCGCCAGAGAATCTTCCTCTATCAACTCATCATTAATTCTTATCCTCTCGCGAAAAGACGTAAGATGAGGCGATGTGTAGAGACCTGCCCGCAGGCCCGATTCCTTAAGTATGGACGTTATCAACGCGGCCGTGGAGCCTTTGCCTTTTGTGCCAGCTACATGGATTACCCTTAATTCCTTATGGGGATTATCCAGAAGACCCAAAAGGCGGTTCATCCTCTCCAGCCTAAAGGCCCGCATGTAATCCAGCGGCAGAGTTCTTTCGTAATTAATAAATAGATCAAGGTACTCTACGACTTCTTGATATGACATAGCGATAAGGCTCGATAAAAACCTGTGATTAGCGAATCTCTTTAATGCCTGAAATGCCTGATGCCGGTAAATACCATTGCGATGCCGGCGGAATCCGCCGCCTTTATCACTTCCGCGTCCTTTATAGAACCGCCCGGCTGTATGATGGCCGTAATTCCCGCTCTTTTCGCCATCTCAATGCCGTCCGGCTTGGGGAAGAATGCGTCGCTTGCCAGTACGGCGCCCTTTGAACGGCCGGCCGCCTTTCTCGCGGCTATAATCACAGAATCGACTCTTGACATCTGCCCTGCGCCGATACCTGCGGTCTTGGTCCCCTGGCAGAAGACTATGGCGTTGGATTTTACGTGTTTACATATCTTCCATCCGAAGATAAGCGCCTTGAGTTCTTCTTCAGTCGGCTTTCTTTTGGTCACGACCTTAAGCATATCGGACTCTATCTTTGCGACGTCTCTGTCCTGCATAAGAAGCCCGCCTACCACCTTCTTTAAGTCAATATCAAAGGCCCTGAATTCCGCATTGAAATTCGGAACCTCCATTATCCTCAAATTCTTCTTCTTTGAAAATAGGGCCTTCGCCTCCTTCGAATACTCCGGCGCAATTATGCATTCGACGAAATCCGCTTCTTTCATTATTGTCTCAGCGACTCTTCCGTCAACCGGTTTATTCAATCCGACAACGCTTCCAAACGCGCTCAGGCGGTCGCAATCGAGCGCGTCCACATAGGCCCGGCTTAAGTCAGCGGCGGTAGCGGCGCCGCACGGGTTTGTATGTTTTATTACGCTTGCGCATGGCTCGTCAAACTCCCTTACGATCTCGAGCGCGGCGTTTAGATCTATGATATTATTAAAAGAGAGTTCCTTTCCCTGCAGCTGTACGGCATTTGACACGCCCGGCTCAAGCACGCTCTCATCCTTATAGAAGGCGGCCTTCTGGTGGGGATTCTCGCCGTAACGAAGATCCTGTGATTTTTCATAACTCAAACTTATGCCTTTAGGGAATTGCTCAACGCTCTTCTTCAGCTCCTTCTTCAGGTAGCTATCTATCATCGTATCATATCCGGATGTCTGTTCGAAGACCTCGATGGCCAATGATTCCAGTATGCCGTCATTTAGCGAGCCGCCGTTATTCTTTAATTCGCCTAATATCTCCCCATATCTTTCTGGGTTGCATATGACGGCGACCGAACGGAAATTCTTGGCCGCGCTCCTGAGCATAGAAGGCCCCCCTATATCTATATTCTCTATAGCCTCTT
>JADHWH010000036.1 GCA_016783555.1 Candidatus Omnitrophota bacterium
AATCTCTGACTGCTGGCTTGCCTCCTCCCAGCCACTGTCCGGATATTCGTTCACGGTGATAATGGGTTTGCCTCTCTTTGTATCTTTATAATAAAAGATGATCTGCCAAGCATTCTCCGGTAAGGTAACCACGGATACGGCGCTCCAGTTATCGCGGTCAAGTGAAAACTCCCCTCCATCCGAGGTCGAGCGCAGTTCAAGCTGAATATCCTCCCAGGCCGTCTGCGGCTCAGAATATGAATTCTGAAGCTGAGCCGTAATCGGGCTCGACGGTTGATCTACCGCAAGGGTCTGTTGGGCCGATATTATCTCTATCCTGTCTATAAAATGGACTATTAAGTCATCTATATACGTTTCGTCGCTTGACTGCGTCGCGCTGTAAACTCCATCAAATCCTAACTTATTTATGTAACTAATGGAAGAATCAATAAAATTGAGGTTCTCTTTATCCGGGATAAATTCCGCCTCAGGGCTTGCTGTCGGCTCTATATATATGTCATAGAGGTGACTGCCGAAATCGAGCTTCATCACCACCGTATACCATTCGTCCGCCGAAAATGTCGCGCCCGTATCTGTCCAGGAAGAGCCGTCCGAGGCGTATATCTTTCCTTTATGGTCAAAAGTCACCGCCGCAATCTTGCCCGAGGGAATTGTCTGAGTCTGCCCCCCTAATGCCGGCCTTATCTTAAATTCAACCCAGCACGGAGAGGCCTCCCCGTAAGTAGCCGTCCTGGATACATTCGCAGCCGTCTCTGCTCCTGTCAACTGTAACGACTTGCCGCTTCCCGTGTAGGTAGCATCATTCTGCGTAATGGCGTCGGTTGCAGCCCCCTGGTCCACGCTCCAATTATCCACCCCGTCTATCGTCGCCTCGTCGGCCTCATCGTCGAACGTCTCCTCATAGGTGTCGACAATTGCCCCCTGCACCGAAGCAACGAGCAACATCAACAAGACCGTCATTGCGAGCGCCCGCCAAAGAAAAAGGCGGGTCCCCAGCCGTAGGCTGGTCCGCCTCGGGCGGAGCCTACGGTGGAAAGCGAAGCAATCCCTTCTCATCCCCTATCTTCCCTTCCTCCCCCTTATTTTGTCCCCATCCAAGCCAAAATGCCGGGAAGATGTCATTTTATATCTCTGACTCCTCATATGTTTCAACCATGAACTGCTCCCCTGTAACCCTCTCCACTGCCTTCACCAGCTTCTCCATGTTCACCCTGACTGTTTTACCGGTCTTCACATTCCTGGAGTAGAAGATCCATTCCCCTGTAACCGGGTCATGCGGACTTATCTGGGTCTCATTGCCGGCCTCATCCATAACGTGCACCTCAGAGCTGGCAACTACGTCCTTGGCGTAGATGTAGGACTGGTCAGCAGTGCCTGCTGCAGGGGCTGTGGCGTTGCCTAAGGCGAGCACACCCGCTGCAGTGGCGTCAAAAACCGCCGTCCCGATGCCGACGTTGCCATTAATAGCTACGATATTATTATCAAACTCACCATATATAAGGGGAGTAGTAGTATTAGATGAATCAATATACAATTTATAACTTCCTGTTTCCGCATATCCTGCCTGGTAGCCGATAGCTATATTGAAATTTCCTGTATCGTTACTGAATCCGGCGTCTTTACCTATATAGACATTCTGGCTTCCGCTTGTGTTGGTACCGCCAGCATTTGTTCCTATAAAGACATCGTCGTCTACTCCGGCACCAGTGGTGTTCTCTCCTGCCTTATAACCGAGAAATACACAATCATCGCTGTCAGTTGCGTCCAGACCAGCATTCACTCCTAAAAACATATTTCTTGCGCCTGTTACATTAACTTTCCCTGCCTGAACACCGATATAGGTATTTTGGCTCGCTGTGGTATTGGCCGCCCCTGCATTATATCCGAAAAAGGTATTATTTATTCCTGAAGTATTGGCAGCTCCGGCATTGGTTCCTACAAAGGTATTGAAATTGCCAGTGTTGCTTGCCCCGATTCCTTTACCGACAAAAAGACAATCAGTTCCGCCTGTGTTGGCATCTAACATACTTAAGTTAGCAGCTTCTACCTCGCCATTCACTTCTAATTCTTCGGCTGGGTCTGCAACCCCGATGCCGACGTTGCCGTTAGCCAATATTCTCATTCTCTCATTCACTCCATTAGTATAAAACCGTATAACCCCGTCAGCGTGGTAGGCGGCTAAACTTAATCCCCCTGCCCCTGCTGCGTCTACGAGGAATGAGTTTTGTATGTATCTATTAGCTGTGGTATAGGTATTCCCAAAGTTGTAGAAATAAGTGTTATTTGTTCCTGCTGTAAATGTATTGTAAACAAACTTACTAGCATCAGTACAATTAAAAATTGCACTTGTGGCGGCGGTAGATGCACCATATAAATGTAGTGCTGCTGTAGGAGTTATTCCCCTGCCGATATATCCGTCAACTTTAAGATTATTCAGGACATTAGTTTCGCCTGTACTTCCGATAAGACGTAAAGCTTCATTGGTAACTCCAACATCGTCATTCACATAGAACGCAAGATAACCACTATATTTAGTGTCGCCTGCCGCACTCTCCTTCGCCCCTTTAAGTCCTGCGAAGGTATAAGGGTCTACTGCGTTGCCTGTTGCCCCACCAAACGCTAATGTGCCACCTACATTGATAGCAGCAGCGGTGTCTGAGAATATGTTTACTGTGGCGTTGGCGAAACCTGCACCTATTACGCTGGGGCCGACTATGTCTGTCCTTCCTGCGAAGTAGCCTAAGCCTGTTGTGCCTATGCCGACGTTGCCGGCGCTGGTGATTCTTAACGCCTCTGCTTGAGCTGGCCCGGATGAAGTATAGAAAAGCATGTTGGTAGGAATATTATTGTCAGCTGCGGTACCATCGACTATAGCCATTATAGTGGAAGTATATCGATATTCATCGCCATCGTAGGCCACAAATTCTACAGAACCGACAATGTCTTCATCTTGAACAAGGGCTTCAGAGCCAAGTGAGCCGCGGGCCCGGCGAAGGAATAGGCTGGACTTGTCGCTGGCAGCGTTACTACTAACAGTGTCAACTGAGATATCGCATCCATAAATGACTTCGTCGGAAGCTATATGCAGATCGCAGAGTGGTGCAGTTGTGCCGATACCGACGTTGCCGTCAAAACAGTAATTACTTACACCATCAAAACTTGCTGTGTCCGCTTCATCAATGCCTACTCCGATTTCTAATTGTTGTTCTACGTCACCGGTTTTCCAACCTCCGATTATTAATTCTTGAGTATCGCCTTCTGCAGCAGTATTAAAAAGCAGCACGTCCCCATCTGCCGCATATTGTAATCTCAAATCATCAGTTCCACAATTAAAACCCATATCTCCGCCAACATAATTGAGTAAAAAGGTTTTAAATTGGCTTATACCAAAGTCTAAATATGTATTCCCTTCTGCCGCTTTTCTATAAATACGCAGTCTCTTTCCATCTGTAAACTCATCGGCAACATTTGTATCTCCAAACAAAACAACATTACCGTGTATATCAGGCATTATCTTCAAATCACCCGCACTATTACCCATCTCATCAACATCGAGTGAATATAATGGCGCTGCAATTCCGATACCGACGTTGCCGGATGAGTCGATGACCATTCGTTCGCCGCCGGCGGTGTCGAAACGGATGTGGTCTTCATCCGCGCTCTCTTCCACCTGGACCTTTGTATCGGAGTCGGAGTCGGCAATGGTGTCTCCTGATGTTCCGCCTAAGGTAACATTTCCATCTTTATCCACGAGGAATTTCGAAGTGCCGCCTATCTGAAGATCCAGAAGATTTCCCTCATAGCCGCTCGCGGCATTTATGGCAATCATGGTGCCGTTATTGGAGCCTGAGAAATATCCTGCTGTTGAACCGTCCCAGTCATCGGTTCCTATCGAAAGGAGGCCGTAATTGGCAAAGTCTGCGCTATTGTAAACCTGTAAGTATGAAGTCCCTCCTATCTGTAAATCCAGCAGTTTGTCCGCTGTTCCGGGAGCGGATGTCTCGGTTACGTTGAGTTTAAGGCCGGTATAATTTCCGGAGGTCGCCTTATTTATGGTCGCAGACAGGTCATAGGCGGCCTCGTTTCCGGTAGATGCGTTCTTCGTTACTAAGCTTGTTAAGCCATAACCCGATGCGGGATTGAGAGCGAGCGCGCTCCCCGTGGACGCTATGGCGCCCCCCGTGGTTATGCCTCCTGTGACAGTCGCCGCCTGCGTAATCCTTACTGTAGAGTCAAAGTAGGCTGCCCCGTCGGTCTCGAGTTTTCCTGTTATATGGAGATCGTCGTTTGAAGTGGCATTCGTATTCGCGCCAGACTCATCGCCTATCTGAATGTTGCCGCCACTGCCCGGCACTATTACGAGGTCCTCATTCGCAGCGGTGGTTATGTCAACCGGGACACCGTCGAATTCGAGGGTACCGGCCCGAGCGATATAGGCAACAATTAAGACGGTGGCGAGAATTGAAAGAAAAATTGAGAAAAATCTGGTTCTGAGCTTCATGAAATACCTCCTTGGTTTTCAGAAGCGGATACACGCGTTTTAATCAGCGTAGATCCGCTTCTATATCTATACTTCTTCCGTTACCCTCAGCACCTCCGCTACCGACGTGATGCCAGATATTACCTTCTCCAGGCCGGCGTCGCGCAGAGTCTGCATGCCGCCTTTGACAGCCGCCTGCCTTATGGTTACCGCGGAGGATTTTCTTGTTATATGCTCCCTCAGGTCGTCATTTATTACCATGAGTTCAAATATGCCGGTCCTGCCGGCGTACCCGCGGTTCTTGCAGCGCTTGCACCCAGTTTCTCTATAGAAGGTTTGAGATTGCTTCGTCGCCCCGCTTCGCGGGACTCCTCGCAATGATGATAATAACTCGCGCGAGGGATTATAGCCCTCCTTGCAGGAATTGCATAACGTACGCATCAGGCGTTGGGCCAAAATACATATAATAGAGGAAGAGACCAAAAACGGCTCCACACCCATATCTATCAATCTTGTCGCTGCTGACGGAGCGTCGTTAGTATGAAGAGTCGAAAAAACCAGGTGTCCGGTGAGCGCCGCGTGGATAGCAATGTCGGCGGTCTCCTTGTCCCTAATCTCGCCTATCATTATTATATCGGGGTCCTGCCTTACGATGGAGCGCAGGCCCGAAGCGAATGTCAGTCCCGCTTTTATATTTATCTGAGACTGTCTTACGTTAGGTATTTCATATTCTACGGGATCTTCCAGGGTAATCATATTTTTTTCCACGGAATTTATTTCATTTAATGCCGCATATAGCGTTGTAGTCTTGCCGCTTCCGGTCGGACCAGTCACCAATATTATACCGTATGGTCTGTGGATAAGATTTGTAAACTGCTTCAGGGGCTCATCCGAAAAGCCAAGTTGCTTGAGTCTCAACATGCCGGCGGAGCGGTCAAGTATCCTTATCACCACGTTCTCCCCGTGAATGGTCGGAAATGTCGATATCCTAAGATCCACGTCTCTGTTTGTTACGAATATGCGTATCCGGCCATCCTGGGGCAGGCGTTTCTCTGCAATATCCATGTTGGCCATTATCTTTATGCGCGATATCACTACGGGCAGCTGCGCGAGCGGAATCTCAGATACAGAATAGAGCACGCCGTCTATTCGGTATCGGCAATCGAGTTTTTCTCTCTTGGGTTCTAAGTGTATATCAGATGCGCCCATCTCAACCGCCTTGGTTATGATATTGTTTACCATGTCGATAACGGGGGCAAGAGAGGCGACCTCTTTAAGGGAAGTAATGTCAACGGCTTCTGCATTTAGTTTGTCAGCCCCTG
The DNA here is from genome assembly GCA_016783555.1 of Candidatus Omnitrophota bacterium. Lineage (GTDB taxonomy): Bacteria > Omnitrophota > Gorgyraeia > JABMRJ01 > JABMRJ01 > BS750m-G22. Next base: position 5,803 of record JADHWH010000036.1, read on the forward strand.
CTTCGCCGGGACCTTGCAGGGCCTGCTCTTCCTTTTCCTCTAATGGTGAAAAGAGAGTTGCAGAGGGCTCGGCTTCACCCTTTAGTTGTCCGCCGCGATATTCTTTTTCGATGGCGGTGCGGATAGCCATAACACCCGCAAATACAGGCCTTACTCTCAATTTTGAGACCGCTTGTAGTTTATCTACCGCATTTATATCCAAAGTGTTAGCCATGGCTATGGTGAGGATATTGTGGGTTAAAAACAGTGGTATGACTTTATGTTTTATACATAAATCCACAGGTATAAGCTCTATGGCCTTGGATTCAATGATAATGGTGGAAAGATCAACATAGGCGAAACCCAATTGTTCGCTCAGGGTCATGGCGATTACATCCTCGCTCGCCACGCCCCGGGCTACAAGAATCTCGCCGATGAATCGGTCCGATAATTTCTGTTCCTTAAGGGCTGCTTCAAGCTGTGCCTGGGAAATTACGCCCCGCTCAACGAGAATCTGGCCTAATCTTCGCTGGTCCTGTCTTTCTGGCATATGTATTTTTAGAAGCGGATATACGCTTCTATTTCACGGGTTTTAACTCTTCCCAAAATGTATCCTCAATAAGGGTAACGAGGGTGACGATGCGCGCGGTCGGTTCTCCGTCGCGAAAGACGTGCACCCGGACCTCGAGCGGATCAGAGTCCTTAATAATCTCCTTCTCTATTCTCCATTTTACATTATTAAGTTCGAGGGGTTCTTTACCCGCCGGCGGATATATGGCGCTCCCGAGTTCCCCGAGTCCTTTCTCTGTCAAATTTAAATTTTTGATTCTCTCCATCTCCCATTTAGCCAGATTAGCCGCGGTAATGAGCTCCTGAGTAACCGTCGACGACTGAAGCACGTGCGAAAAAAGGTGCATTATCGGGATAAATAGCACCGCTATAATCGCTAATGTAATGAGGACCTCTATGTACGTAAAAGCTTTTCTATTCTTCATAATGCGCTATACTGCAATTGCAGTGTTATTTTCGATCCTCTGGCCTCGCCGATTGAGATTATGAGCGACTGGACGAGATCGAGCTTTATCGAATATTCCCCCTCGCCTAACGAGATGGGTCCGATGATCTGGTCGGCGTCCATAGCGGCGTCGGCCTGGCTGTAGAGCAGATTTATCGCATGGGAAATACCTGCCTCCGCCAAATAGAATGCCTTGGCCTCATCCACCATGGCGCGGGCGGCCAGATTTACCGATGAAAAGAATGCTACGAGGCTTGCGCCTATTAACGCGATTGTGAGCAATATTATAACGACGCTCAGTAATATGACGCCTTTGTTATTCATAAGAAGTTTTCTTCCAACTACCATTCACTCGGCACCTGCTCTTGTGCCTTGCCCCACCTGTCATCAAGAGGCATGTCCCAATCGACAATGACCTTTGCTTTATCCGTGTAATATATCCAGCCACCGTCGCCCGGGACGAGGTCCTGTGTAGTCAGGTCCTCAAAATCGGAGGCCCCTTCCACTGATGAAATAAATTCAGGCGGGATTAAATCCAAATAAGGCCTTTCGATACCCATATCATTATATGTAACCTCCAATAACTCGTTTAAGCTCTCCGGGTACCGCCCCTCCTTGGTGCGAAACAGGGTTACTCTTGTGCGCAGCGTATTTAAGTTTGTCTTTGTTGCCGCTATCTTAGCCTCTGCGTCGAACCCGATGAAATTCGGTATTATCGTGGCGGCCAATATGGCAATTATGGAGATGACGATTAGGATTTCGAGTAAAGTAAAAGCCCTTTTATTCATATTAAAACCCCCTCTTAAATCGGAATAGCGACTCGTATTCACGTCTATACTCTATTTTATCCACGAAACACCCGTATCAAGTTAAATATCGGCAATAGCACTGACAACGCGATAAAGCCGACCATGACGCCCATCGCCAGCAGCATGAGAGGTTCCAGAAGCGTCGTTAAGTTCTTTACGGTATATTCTATTTCAGGCTCGTAGAACGAAACTATCTCTGCAAGCATCTGGTCTAATTTTCCTGTCTTCTCACCGGTCGATATCATCTGAATAACCATAGGTGAAAATAACCCGCTGGCCCTAAAAGGCTCTACCAGAGAGTGTCCCTCCGATATGGCAAATCTTATATCCTGTATCGCCTTGCGGACAACGACGTTAGTAATGGTCTTTTCTACCACGCTGAGGGCCTGCAGTATAGGCACGCCGGTTGAGATAAGGGCCGAGGTGGCGCGGGCAAAACGGGAAATCTGGACCTTTCTGTATAAGGGCCCGAAGATAGGGAGGATAAGCAGCCACTTATGGAATTTAAATTTTCCGCGCTCTTTCTTTGTGTAATTTCTAAAGGCGGCCAAGGCTATACCTGCCGCCACTGCTAAAGGAAACCACAGCCGCCTTAATATCCAGCTTAACCCCATGATGATCTGTGTTGGAAGCGGCAGCGCCGCCCCTGAAGTCCGGAAGACCGTTACGAATTTAGGAAGCACCCCCACCACTAAAAAATTCACAATGGCAAAAGTCGCTATAACGAGGATGATGGGATATACAAGCGCTGATTTTATGCGGGAGTTCATATCGAGTTCCTGCATGCCCAGCGCGGCTAATCTCTCCAGGACCTTATCCAGCATGCCGCCGGCCTCGCCGACTTCTACCATGCTTACGAATAGTTCGGGGAAGACATGAGGATGTTTCGACATGCCTTCGGAAAGACTCTTTCCCTCCTGCACGGACTGGCGGACATCATCCAAGACAGCCCTGAACCTCTTGTTTTGAGTCTGATCGCAGACCGCGGTTAGGGCCGGGGAGAGGGCTGTGCCGCTGCGCAGGAGCGTTGCCAACTGTCGCGTAAATATAATGGTGTCGCGTTTTTCAAAATGTTTAAACCGCTCTACGATACCCGCTGTGGAGAAACCAGGGCCTTCTTCGGAAGTAACCTCCGTCACGCTGTAACCCCGCTTATCGAGATTAGAGATGACTTCCCCTTCATCGGCAGCTTCTAATCTGCCTGTTGTAAGAACACCTTGCTTGTCACGAACTTTGTAATTGAACAGCGGCACCTTGACTCCTCTAATCCCGCGCTCTCCTCCGCTTCTCTCGTTCGCGCTCCCGTTTCTGTCTCTTTCTTTCCCTCTCTATCGCCCCGGCCGCTTTCCTTAATCCTCTCTGGGCCTTCTTCTTGTATTGCGAATGCGGATAGTCTGAGACCAAATGGGTCAGGAGCGACTGGGCCTTTTTGTAATCCTTAAGGTAGTAAAAACATATCTCAGCAGCGTAATAAAGCGCCTCACTCGCTCTTATGCTGTCGGGATACTGGTAATATACATGTTCATATAGGCTTAAAGCCTGCGTCTTGCGGAATGACTTATCTTTTCTCCAGCTCACCAGGCCCCGTCCTTTATCGAGCCTCCTCGCCTTACTGTATAGATTTTCCACTATATGAAGTTCGCCGGTCTTCTTTAAAATAATATAGGCGTCCTCTTTATCCGCGTCCTCCTTCGACATACGCATCTTTTCTTCTCTTGAGCGCAGGATGGTAGGGGTTATGAATACGGCCAACTCCTTCTGCTCTGCGTCTACGTCGTTTCTTGTAAAGAGGTATCCTATCAACGGTAAATCCCCAAGTATAGGTATCCTCTCGCTTACACTCTCATCCTGCTGTCTTATCAGGCCGCCTATAACGAGCGTCTCGCCTTCTTTTACTCGGACGGTCGTATCGGCCTCGCGGGTAGTGACCCTCGGGCCCGCGTCCAGGGCTTCAGCCAAAGTAGACACCTCCGGGTGCAGTCTCATGGTTATGTAGCCGTCATCGTTTATCTGAGGGGTTACGCGCAGGGTCGTTCCTATATCAACGAATTTCGTGGTCTCCGTAGTGCCCGTTGCAGTCTGGGTCCGTTCTTTATACGGGTATCTCTCTCCTATGATAATACGCGCTTCTTCGCCGTTTAAGACCGCTATGGATGGCGAGGCCAAGAGATTCGCCTTGCCGTCTCTGGCCAGGGCGTCTATGGTAGCGGTTACGGAGAAACTCTTCATAGTAAGGGTATCCAGCACCAGCTGGCCGCCGGTCAGGTCGGCAGACCTCTCCGGCATGGACACAGTAGATTTAAGGCGCTCATTGGCATCTGTAGATTCTTCTAATATGCCGTGTCCGGGATTAAGGTCATAATCCCACGTAATGCCCAACATCTTTAAGTCGGTGGATGTTATATCCACTATCTTTGCTTCAATAAGGACCTGTTTAGGGGGAATGTCCACCTTCTTCAGAAGCTTTTTGAATTTCATTATATTCATCATGTAGTCGGTGATGACAAGCATGTTTGTTACCTCGTCAATCTTCAAGTCCCCTTTTGCGGACAACACCTTTCTTAAGATGTTCTGGGCGTCCGCGGCCCTCATGTATTTTAAGAATATCACCTCGCTTGTAAGCTCCACGACATTGGTGTCACCGGAGGATATATAGATTATGCCGTCGCGGATGCTGTAGGCCAAGCCGTTTAAGGTAAGAATAGCTTCAAGCGCCTTCATCACCGGGATATCAACGAGATTTATGGTCACCCTTCCTTTAACATCGGCGCTGGTGACGATATTCAGTCCATAAGTCCACGATAGAGAACGGAGCACATTGGCCAAATCGGCCTCTTTATAATCGAGGTTTATCTTCTGCTTGAGCTTCTCTTCAAGCGTGGACGCCGCGTCAGAATATTCTCCTGTTTCTCGAGCGGCCCTGAGAGAGACGTCGGCCCATTCGTTTTCGGCAAGACTTGGCGGAGAGCTGATTAAAACCAAAAGGGTTATAAAGATTAATATGGGTCTTCTTTTCACTTTTGCTCCTTTTAATATCTAATTATACATTATAAAAATGTCATCTTTCAACCGATAATATATGGTCCTGAAGCCCGTCTGTTAATATAACAGCATCCGGGCAAATTTTTCTTATTTCCAAATCTCCGACCTTGGCGCCGAGCCTTACGACTTTGTTGTTTATTATTGCGGTGGGGCTCTCTGCGTTATACGTTATACCCTCCAATTTCAGATCTGTCTTATCGGGCAAAACTACCGGCTTGGATTTGGATACAAATATATCCCTCACTATCGGGAGCGCCTCTTTCTGCTCCTTCGCCCTGAGCTCCTCCGCAAAGGGCATATCCCCCAGAAGCGACGATACTACCAACCGCGTCGGCATCCCGGGCACCTTTGATTTCTTGCCCGGTTGGGAAATCTCCATCTCGTCTATCGAGAGAAACAAGGAGATCGTCTCAAGGCTGTTTATGTAACCCACTATGTCGCCGTACAAACCGTTGAATTTAAGCTCTATCATGATACGCGAATATTCGTCGCCCGTATCCAGCTTCTGCCTTATGGATATGAGTTTAAGGTTTTCGGCCAGGCGCGTGAACTCGCCTATTAACTGGGTAGTATTCCTTTTGCTCGGCAGCTTCTTCTCGATTTCGGTTATTCTTTTAAGCATAGTCCCGTTCTCCGCCCTTAAGTCCTCGATCTCTCTTTCCCTGGCCTCTGCCTGCGGCGTTTTCTTCTCAAGTTCGTTCAGCCTCAGGGCCAGCTTCTTGGTCTGGAACTTGTATGTGGCGATAACCCGCGACAGCGGTTTATAGAGAAAATGGAAATATAATGTTCCTGCTATGACTGCGGTAAAGACAATAACAAGCATCCGCTCCCGCTGTTTTAACTTTTTATATCTTTCCAGCCACTTATCTATCATCCATTCGCCTCTGCAATGATTTCAAAGGTATAGACATCGACAGAGGGTTCCCTCTGCGTATAGCTGAAATCTGCCCTTGAAAATTCTTCGCAAGTCTTTATCTTCTCTATCAAATCGGATATGAGCTTTATGTCGGATGTAGAACCTATGATAGAAAATTTGCCTTCCTTATACAAAAGTTTGTTTATCCATATCTCTTCCGGCAATATCGCCGCAATCGCGCTCAACATTTCGGCGAAGCCAGCGGGCACGCGGTAGCTGTTTTCAAGAAGTCCGAGCCTCGCTTTCAATAATTCCTTTCTACTTAAAAGCTCCCCTTCTTCTTTTGCCAGCTTTAACTGAGTATTCTGGGAGTATTTCAGGCTGACCTTCGACTCTTTCAGTCCCTCAGTCATAAAATTCATCCTGGCCTTATAATATCCCGCCCTCCCTACCTGGACGCCCAAAAGAATCAGTGCCGCCGCCAGAAATGAAACGGCAATCTTTACCGGTCTCTCTTTCAACATCTCAGATACGGCCTGGAGGGTTTTCTTCTCTCCCGGGGGGAGGAAATCGACCTGTCTCGATTTACCCGGCTTATGGCCCAGGGCGAGCCCGGAGCAGATTGCGAAATTAGCAGGCACGGCCAACAGATTCCTTTTCTGGCTCTGGACGGCGTCTGAGACATTGAATACGCCAAAGGCATTAACCCGTTGGACAGGTACGCCGAGTTTTACGCTTAAGAACTGATCGAGATTCTTAAGGTTTGCGCCGCCTCCGGAGATAAAGACGCGATCGAATTTAGTTATCTGCGACTGGGCTACCTGGTATGAGAAATACTTAAACGTATGTTCTATATCGACTACCAGATTTTCTAAAAGGGATATAAGGGCGTAATATACGGCTTCAGGCATATCTCTTTTCTTTTCTGCCTCACTGCCGGATTCAAAGAAGGGGGAAATCTTCTTATCGGGTGACCAAAATGAGAGGCCGTATTGCTTTTTGAGCGTATCCGCCTCATCGGTTGAAACGCCCCTATGCTGAGCTATCGCCTGTGTCATTTGAGCGGAAGTCGACGTTAGATTCCTTGAAAAACAAAGGCAGCCCCCTTTTTCTACAGCAAGGAAAGATTCATCTCCTCCGATGTCCAGCCATAAGGCGACCCCGTCTTTTAAAGAAGAGGGTTTGTAAAGCCCGCTTAAGTTGATTATGCTAAAAGGGGCGCTCTTCACGGCGACCGGCTCAAGGTTGAGATCTTTAAGAAGAGCTATTCTTTTTGAAATAGCGCTCTCGGGTGCGCATGCCACCAGAACCTTGGTCTGCGAAAGTCTCAGGGCATCCACGGTCTCCCATTTAGCGAAGTTATGTATAATTTTATCTATGTTTAGATTGAATGGTTTTAATTGGGCTACCTTATATCTTACGGCAGCCGCAAGTTCGCTCCCCGGCATCTGCGGAAATGTCATGTTATAAAACTGAACTTCTTTGACGCCGAGCACGGTAGTGCACGGCCCGGTGATCTTGTTCCTCTCTACGATCTTTTTAAGCGAAAGGGCGCAGTCCGTATAAGGTTCGTAGTCCAGCGTGGTTACCTCTAATTTTTTATTCGGCGATTCGCTCAGCTTAAGAAGTTTTATAGAGTAGGTTCCTATGTCTATAGCCGCGGGCAGGGGCTTCAGCGGCACAGTAGAAGATTTCTGTTTCGGGGAAATTACCTTTTGCGAATGTTTAAAGTAAGTGAAGAGAGTCGATACCTTCCGTTCGGCCGGTCCGGATTTGCCGAAAGTATCCTTTACGATATCTTTATGTGCTGTGAAGGGTTTCTTTTGCTTTTCCATCTCTATTGTCGTCTACGGGTTCTTGCGCTATCTTTTCCGTTTCATCTTTATCAAATACGTTGGGCAATAATTCCGGCATAGTAAGAGAAATTACTTCATCAGCAAGAAATGCGTGATCTCTGGCGCCATTTGAATCGGGCGCATAATCAAAAATCGATATTTTGCTGATCTGGGCCTCCGCAAGTTTTATATTCATCCGGATGGCGCTTTTGAATACCTTTTTATTAAAGTACTCTTTTATCTGGGCCAATATATCCCTGTTCATCCTTGTCCTTGAATCGTAGAGCGTCGGTAAAATACCCAGTATCTGCAATTGATAATTCAAGCGCTCTTTTACGATATCCACCGTTGCAAACAGTTCCTTCATCCCTTCCAGGGAGAAATAATGAGTCTGTATAGGCACCAGCAGATAGTCGGCCGCTACCATTCCATTTATGGTAATAAGATTCAGGGAGGGTGAACAGTCTACGATTATATAATCGTAATGCCTTTTATTTGCATTCAGCATCTTGTATATGGCTGTCCGTAGTATTCCTTCCCTTCCCAGGAGATCAACTATTTCAAGCTGTGCGCCGCTCAACATGGACGTGGCCGGCGCTATGTCGAGGTTCTCCGCATAGGTGGAAAATATGGCCTGTGTAAGTTCAAGATTTTTAGTCATGACATCATAAATTGAACAGGTCAGTTTATCCGTTTCTACACCTATGCCCAGTGAAGCGTGTGATTGGGCATCCAGATCGATTAGAAGGACCTTGAATCCCCTTTTGGCGAGGGCCGCGGAGAGATTTATCGATGTAGTAGTCTTGCCGCAGCCGCCTTTTTGATTGCAGATTGTTATAATAAACTTTTTTTTCGGAGGCTCCACCATATTGTTGTCCTTCGCGAAAAATGATTTTACATCCTCAAACATCACAGTCTCCCCCTTTCAGTTTTTGCCGTTATATTATAAGCTTTATATACTATAACCTTTTTCCAGTTTCTGCTGTATAATCTTCAGGGAATATCCTTCTCTTCTCAACTGGCGGACTTTCTCAAAGATGGACGAGATTTCAGCCTTGTCATAAAGACGCATATTGCCTCTCCTGTCCTTAATCTTGAAGAATCCGAGGTTAGTATAATAATTGACTGTCGCTGGAGAAATCTTCAGCTGCTTCGCCAGTTCCTTAATAGAAACTGTATCTTCCATATCTCCCTCACCCATGACCTTTCTTCGTCCTTTTTCTCTTCCTTGCCATTTTATATGTAATACTTCTTTCCTCTAATTTCTTTTCTCCTTTTCTATTTTATTAACGTCTAAGAGATAAAGTATTCATTAACATCTGGTAATATGTGTTGCTTTTGTTAAAGTATGCCTGATAACCAGCGGAATGTCAAGAGAGGGAAAAAGGGGGACGTTTCACCTTGTCATAATTCTTTTGCTGATATAGAGCTACAAGAGCAACCAGTGTGAAAAAGGGGACATGAAAAAGGGGACAGATCTATTTTTCTTCAAGAAAAATAGATCTGTCCCCTTTTTATTGGGTAGGCACAACCGTCTCTCTGTGCATAACCTTCAGGGTTATGTCATCGATGATAGCATATATGCAAGGTATGACTATTAACGTAAGGCCCGTCGCGAATACGAGCCCCCAGCATAAGGCCAAGGCCATAGGGATCAAGATAGGATCGCCGCCGCCTATGCCATAGGCAAGGGGCATGAGTCCGAGGACTGTGGTTACGGTGGTAAGGATGACGGGCCGCAGCCGAAGCTGCCCCGCCTCAATGATGGAATGGCGTCTATCGATACCCTTCTCTCTTAACCGATTTATAAAATCCACCAGGACGATAGAGTCATTAACGACGATACCGGCTAAACCGATCATTCCTATAATAGCGAGGAAGCTCAGCGGTTCTCTATGGAGCATAAACATAAGCACGACGCCGATAATGCCGAATGGCATCGCAACCATAACGACGAGCGGCTGAATAAGAGATTTGAAATTTGTAGAGAGTATCATAAATACCAGGAAGAATGCCAGTATGAACGCCTTGAAGAGGCTCATCATGGATTTCATAGTCTCTTCCTGTTCTCCCGCATATTTTATTGTATAACCGGGGTATTCGGTTTCGATATCTTTAAAATTATCCATAACAAGGTTGTTTACCTTAATGGTCTTTATTGTCTCGGTATCGATATCCGCCCGGACGGTTACAACCCTCTTGCCGTCCAGATGGCTTATGCCGAAGATGCCCTGTCTCTTTTCCAATCGGGCAATCTGATTAAGCGGTATAAGGTTATTGAATTTATTGGGAATGAGCACCTTATCAAAGGCCTTGAAGTCATTCCTCTTCTCTTTTGGAAATCTTACCAACACATCTATCTCTTCTGCAGCCTTCTGCCTCTTTATTGACGTTGCCACTCCGCCCTCAAACGTATTTCTTACAGAACTCGCAATGGCCCCAACGGTAAGATATGCCTTCGCCGCAGCATCCTCATCCACAACGACCATGATCTCTTCTTTTCCGGGTTCATAATCATCGTTCACATCGGAGACACCGCCTATAGTATCGAGATATGCTTTGAATTTCTCGGCGATCTCTTCCATTACACTAAAATTTTCGCCCCTTATCTTTATTGCAACGGGCTTGCCTACCGGCGGGCCCGGTCTTACCTTTTCGTAATATAGCCTTTCAAAGCCTTCAAAATCTTTCGTCTTATCTCTTAAATCCTCGATTATCTCCTGCGCGCTCCTCTTCCTCGCGGTCTCCGGCGTAAGATACGCCACAATCTGCGCCAGATGGCTTCCGCGCCGCGCGTGGGGATCGTGCATATCTTCGGTTATCATGCCGACCTGGGTCACGAATGTGTCGAGCTCGTTCTCAGGGATTTCTGCTATTCTGTCTTCCACGCTTGAGATATATTCACTCGTCTTCTCAAGCGGTGTCCCTATCGGCGCCTCTGCCCTTACAAAAAATATCTCGATCCCGCGAGAGCTGAATAATTCAAACGGCACAACCTTCACTGCCAGAAATATACAGAAGAGAAAGAGCAGAAATACGCCTAGGCAGACCTTGTAGCGCCTCTTTATGGCAGCGGTTAAGAGACCCGTGTAGAAATTCAATAATCTCTTAAACCAGGGCGCATCTTTTTTCGAAATCGGCTTCCCCTCTTTATTCCTTTTTATCTTCACAAAATCCGCTATGTGTGACGGCAGTATTACGAAGGCCTCCAGCATAGATGCTGCAAGGGCAATTATAACTACTATAGGTATATATTTTATAAATTTACCCAGCATCCCCGTCATCATCATAAGCGGTGAAAAGGCCGCCATGGTCGTAAGTATTGTAGCTGTAACGGGCTTCATGACCTCCTGCGTCCCCACAATGGCTGCCTCCCTTGGAGGCATGCCGTTTTCCATATATCGATAACAATTCTCTGATATGATAATTCCGTCATCCACAAGCATGCCTAAGACTACGATAAGGCCGAACATCGTTATAAGATTTATAGAGAGGCCTAAGAAACTCATTATCCAGAAGGTGGCAAGAAATGCAATGGGGATACCGAGGGCGGTGACAAATGCAACGCGTCTGTTTAAGAATATAAGAAGCGACGCCATAACCAGGATAAAACCGAGTATGCCGTTTCTCTTAAGGACATTCAGCCTCCTCTTAATATAAAAAGAGAAGTCGTCCACATAAGCGGTCTTCAGTTCTGACGGCGCCCTCTTTTTAAACCGGGTCAAGGCCCCCTTTACCCGATTTACGACATCTATCGCATCGGCAGATGATTTCTTAACAATAACTAAATACACGGATCTTGTGCCGAAGGTCTTATTTATCGTATCCTCTTCATGAAACGTCTCTGTTACTCCAGCGACGTCCTTAACCTTTATCCAGTTTCCGGCATCATTGGCCCTTATGATGACCTCTTCTATCTCCTTGGCTGTAGCGAACTCTCCTGTGGTCCTTATATTAAATTCCGTAGAACCCTGAATTAGCGAGCCGCCGGGTACGCTTATGTTTCTCCTCTTTAGGCTATTCATGATCTCTTCGATCGATATATGGTATTCGCGCAGCTTATCAGGATCCGCCTCGACCCACATCTCCGGGTCCCGCCAACCATATCTGCTGACAGTCGCGACCCCATCGAGATCCAGCATCCTGTCTTCAAGGCCCTCTGCCAACCCCTGCAATTTCTTCTCCTCGAAATCTCCGCTCAATGCTATGCCTATAACAGGGATGTTCTTCGTCTCAAGGTCTAAGACCATAGGCTCTTCTACATCCTCCGGGAGATCCCTTACCCTGTCGACGGCCCTCTGTGCGTTATTTACAACCTTATCCTTATTATTCACATCGGGCTCCATATGCATTACTATGGTAGAAAGCCCTTCTATAGAAGAAGACGTCATCTTTTCTATATCGTCGACTTCTCTCAACTCCTTCTCAAGCGGTATCGTTACCAACTTCTCAACTTCTTCTGCTGAAGAACCGGGATAGACGGTCGTAATCATAACCTTATCCCTCGAAACATTAGGAAATGCCTCCCTGCCCATAGCGAAGACGGCTATAATCCCGGCTATGATAAAGAATACGCTCAAGAGGTTTATAAATAACGACTGTTTTACGGAGAATTCTGCGATCTTCATGGGACCGTCAAGCCTTTCTTGTCTAGATATGTGTCCTGCGTCAGATAGAGGTCTATTAAAAAGTCCTTGTATGCATTCAGCGAATCGAGGGCGCGCAATTTGGCGATCAAGAGATCTTCCTGGAATCTTATAATTCTGTCTGAATCGGAACGGCCGTATCTGAACTGCCTCTCTTCCTCCTCCAGCTTCTTCTTCTGAAGCTCCTCTATCCTTATACTCTGCATCGCCTTATCTTTATATACGTTTACCTTTCTCGCAATATCGTCGATCTCCGTTACGATGGTCTTCTCCACTTTTTTAAAATCGATGAGCGCTTTTGCCTTTTCATATTTTGACTTATTATATGCGCTCTTTGCTTCTCTATCCTCAAAAGGGAACGAGAATGTCATCTTGGCGTAATACTCCGGGTTCTCATGGGTAAAGGCGTCAGCGGCCGCGTCTTTATACAATCTCTCTACGCCGTTGAGTTTCAGAGAGCCTTCAAAGTCGAGCTGCGGCCATCTTTCGTTTCTCTTCATATTGAACTTTATCTTCTTCGCCTTTATCGTCTTCTTGGCCCTTTCGTAATCTCTGCGGTTTTCAAATGCAACCTTCAGGCTCTCTATAAAAGATATCTCATTATCCGCAATCCCCAGGACCTCTATAGGTAATATATACTTATCTATCTTAGGATGATTTATCAGCAGCCTCAGCTCATTCAAAGCGGCCATAAGGTTGTCCT
>JADHWH010000037.1 GCA_016783555.1 Candidatus Omnitrophota bacterium
CTTTAACGGGACGGCAAGCTCAGCTTTTTGATCCTCTTTTTTTAGTTTCATTTTTACCATTTGGTCTCAACTCCTTTTTCGGCATCAGCCCGGAGGCCAGCCCATCTGCCTTCCGCCTATGACGTGCATATGGATATGAAAGACGGCTTGACCGGCGTCTTTATTGCAGTTTATAATGAACCTATAGCCCGAGTCCGCTATTTTCTTTTCTTTGGCAATCTTGTTGCCTGCAGAGATTACTTTTGATATTAGTTTCGAATCCTCTGGCCTCAAATCCGAGATTCTCTCTATATGTTTCTTTGGTATTACAATTGCATGTATGGGGGCTTGGGGGTTTATGTCGTTGAAGGCCATTACCGCGTCATCCTCATACACTATAGTTGAAGGTATGGACTTTGAAATTATCTTGCAGAATATGCAGTCTTCTTTCATATTGCGTTATATGTTTATGAGTTCGTAATCCAGGCTGCCCAGCCCTATCTTAGCGGCGTAATTGACTTGGATATTCCAGTCTATGTTTGGATAACCGTCTTTTAGTCTATCACAATTCCCCAGGTTATTCAAGAGATCAATTGTCGCCTTGTCGATTGAGACGGGATCCTTGGACGCCAATATTCCTATGTCGGAGACTATGCTGGGATCGTTCTCTTTTGCCATGCAGTCACAGTCTTTGGTTATCTTCATGAGGAAATTTAAGAATCCTCGTTTTTTGCCCCTTAGGGCCGCATAGGCGTATTCGGCCATCTTCTCCTGTAGATTCTGAACGCTTTCGTTCCATTTTATCTCGATTGCTTCTGTCCTGCACGCAACAGTGCATTCGCCGCAGCCTATACAGGCCTCTTTAGATATCGCGGCTTTATCGTTATTAAGTTTTATCGCGTTTGCCGGGCACCATTTTATGCAGAGGCCGCAGCCTATACATTTATCCGCAGTTACCTCCGGAAGTACGGTAGAGTGCTGTTCCAGCTTTCCTGCGCGCGAGGCGCACCCCATGCCTATATTCTTTATAGATGCGCCCAGGCCGGTCTGGCAATGCCCTGTAACATGTGCTAGGCCTAATATAACGTCAAGATCCATAATACCCGATGCGACCTTGGCTTCCTTTACATGTTTTTTGTTAATATCTACACTGACAAAGTCTCTGCCGGTAGGGCCGTCTGCGATTATGGCGGGGAGTTCTGTCCTTTCAAAACCAAAACCGTGAGAATAGGCAAGCTTGAGGTGTGAAATAGAATTAGACCTCTCCCCCGCATAGATGGTGTTTGTCTCAACCATCGTTACGTTGTCGCTAACGGCCTTACATAAACGGCCCACCTCTTTTACTACAGAAGGTCTTATGAAGCCCGAATTCTCTTTTTCTCCGAAATGCAGTTTTATGCCGGCAAAATCATCTTTTTTAATCTCATCCAGGATGCCGCTTTTCTTGATAAGGCTATTTGTTTTTTCAACTAAGATCTTTTCGCCTTCTTCTTTGTCTGCGGGCACAAAATAGACCTTGCTCACGTTCTTTCTCCCGTGACGCTGTTTTTTAACGACCCTATACCCTCTATCATTACCTCTACCTCATCCCCTATCTTCATAGGGCCGACGCCGCTCGGTGTGCCGGTCGCTATTATATCGCCCGACAGGAGCGTGCATATTTTGGAGATGAAGCTTACCAGGTATTTCGGGCCGAATATTAAATTCTTGGTATTTGACGATTGTTTTAATTCTTTATTCAGAAATAACTCTATTTTTAAATTAGCGGAGTCAATACCCACCGCCACATGCGGCCCGACCGGGCAGAATGTATCAAAAGACTTTGACCTTGTCCATTGGCTATCTTTTTTCTGAAGATCCCGCGCAGTAACATCATTAAGACAGGTGTATCCTAAGATATGCTCCGCGGCCTTTTCCACCGTTATATTATGGGCCTCTTTTTTTATCACTATAGCGAGCTCAGCCTCGTAATCAAGCCTCTTAACGCCTTTTGGGTATACTATCTTTTCAAGATGCCTTATTACCGATGTTGAGGGCTTCATGAATATCAGGGGCTCTTTCGGCAATTTCATATTTAATTCTTTAGCATGATCCGTATAATTTAGCCCTACTGCTATTATCTTTGACGGAAGGCCTATAGTGAGGAACTTTGTCATTTTAGAAGAGGAAGGTATATCTTAGTATAATTAGTGCGCTAAAGACGGTGGCGCTGCCAGCCGTAATCCCTCTCTTTATATTCGAGCCGGTTTTAGAAAGACGAAATATTTTATCTACCATTTATTTCTTTTCTTCCTTCTTGGGCTCTTCTTTCTTTGGGCTCTCTTTTGGTTTATCTTCCGGCTTTTTTGCCTCTTCGGCCAGTTTTTCTTTTGGCGGTTCCTTCGATTTCTTTTCCGCCTTCGCGGCCTTCCAGCATCTCTTGTTGCAATAGTATTTTCCGTTACGGTAGTACCAGCTTTTTCTGATCAAGGTTTTGCCGCATTTAGAACAGGTAGAGGGCTTCTCTTTTTTCGGCGGGGCCTCCTCTTTAGGTTTTTCGGCCGGTTTTTCGGCGGGCTTCTCTTGAGTTTTTGGTTCTTCTTTAGTTTCCGGTTGTTGGGCCGGTTTTTCGGCGGGCTTGGCTTCTTTAGGTTTTTCTTCTTTGGTTTCTTCCTGGGGTTTTGGTTCTTCTTTGTTTTTTGCTTCTTCTTTAGATTTTTCTTCCTGAGTCATATTACACCTTTACTTTGTAGTTATTAAGATCCAACCATTTCCTATAAGCATGTTCCAAAATCCTGCCTCTATCCGTGCCGGTGATATTAGTAAACCTTATCCCTGCGTCATAACTCTTTTTTCTTCCTCTTTTGTTTTCTCTGGCCCAGACAACCATGCCGGTTGCAAAGACAGGGGTTTTGTCATTCGGAATATCAAACTCCAGCTTCAGCATATCTTCTTCCTGCAGTCTTCTCTCTGAAGAGAGGGAGAAACCCTCTCGGCTTATATTCTTTGTGAGAGTCTTCCATTTTCTTTTGTTCCTTTGCGAGGCATATCTTATATTGACAGGACTATCAAAACGGAAAAATTTTCGCCTATCCTCCATTTTTTCCTCCCTTCCTATCGTTGCCGCGCTTTAGAGGCGCGCGGTCTTTTTAACCCTGCAAAGTTTTCGCAGAACCTCCTTATATTATATAAGGTTAATCGCGGTTTTACAAGAAAAAAAAATGGGGTAGGATTTTACTCCTACCCCATTCATACAAGACTAACCCTGCCTATCTTAATCTGTTTGGAATACGAATTCGGGTTCTAATATAGGCATATAGTCTTCAGGTAACGGGAATGGGAATGTAACTACTTCATATACTCCCGCACCGGTCCTTACTATAGTCATTCCGATACCTTTTGCTGTCCCAACTGTAAGACCGACTAATGGATTGGTCTCAATGCTGGTATTATATATGTTCTTCGGAAGTTCTACCCAACCTGTTAATACGTTTGCTATGCCTCTACCCAGTTTCTTAGCAGGATCTTGTGCGTAAGAAGCTGTAGCAATGCTAAGTATCATCACTAATGCTATGCAAATTACTAGCGCTCTCTTCATTCTTCTTCACCTCCTTCTCTTTTTTATTATTATAAAAACTACTAATATTATATTACTATATATCTTTGATAGAGTATATCATATGTATATATGTTTGTCAAGAGTCTCTAAGAAGGTGGCAGTATCTTCTCAACTATTTGGCCTATCCTGGCTCTGTCAGCTTCCTTTATGCTTATAAATTCTATGCCCGTATCATATGAAATGGCATTTTTGTCTGCGGGGTCGGTCTTTTTGACAACCCACACGATAGAGCCCCCGCATCTTATTGGCGAGCTGCTGTCATCTAATATAAGCTCTAACTCCACATTGCTGAATATATTGAAACTTTCACCTAAAAGAACGCATATGCCGCCCATCCCTAAATTCTCTGTGTGTGCGGTGATAAGTTTCGGCATGCTGCCTTTGGACTTTATGCTAATAATACATTTGTAATTTGCGCGCGGAAACCTGCGCCTGTTTATTCCTTCCCACATATTAACTCCATTTCTTACATTTTGTTAAATTATACACTATATTCAATAAAAAGACAAGCCTATTATAAAATGCGACAATAGTGTAACGCGTAAGGCGCAAAGCGCAAAACTGTTGTGTCGCTTCGCGACGTTAGATATACAGCGCCGCCGAAGGCGGCACCACAGCTTTGCGCTTTTCGCTTTGCACTTTACGCACTCTATGCCGCAATATGGGCTTTTCTCCCTTTACAACCATATTTTATGTGGTATACTATATGTAATAAATCATGTATAGAAAATTTTATAATATAAAAGAAAAACCTTTCAATATAACGAGCGATCCAAGCTTTCTTTTCTTAAGCAAAAAGCACAAAGAGGCTTTTTCACATCTGCTTTACGGCATTGAGGAACGTAAAGGATTTTTGGAGATAACCGGTGAGGTTGGAACCGGTAAGACGACGTTATGTCGCGCTCTCCTTAATAGGCTCAACGGAAACACAAAGACCGCATTTGTATTAAATCCAGACCTTTCGCAACTACAGCTTCTCCAGGTGATTATGGAAGATTTTGGTCTCGAGGTTGAGAAGAGAAGCAAGATGCACATGTTCAAGCAGCTTAATAGGTTCTTGCTCGAACAGCTCTCCTGCGGCAATAATGTAGTGCTTATAATAGACGAGGCGCAGAACTTAAAGGCCCCTGTGCTTGAGCAGATAAGGCTGCTTTCTAATCTTGAGACTGAGAAAGAGAAGCTCTTTCAGATAGTGCTTGTTGGACAGCCGGAATTACGCAGCAAACTCAACTCTCCTCAACTGCGGCAGTTAAGACAGCGCATATCAGTAAGATATCACATCTTACCATTAGAGAAAGACGAAGTTAAGAATTATATAGATCATCGTTTGAAGATAGCCGGTTCCGTCGGGGATATCATGTTCGAACAGAAGGCAATTGATCTTATATATGGTTATTCAGGCGGCGTACCTAGGCTTATCAATATTGTTTGTGATAAGGCGCTTCTATTGGGTTTTGTGCTTGAGACAAAGAAGATCGGTTTCGATATAGTTATGAAGAGCATAAAAGAGATAGAAGGAGAGCGATGAGCATAATAAGCGATGCGCTTAAGAAGGCAGCTGATAAGAGAAGAGATATCGTAAGGCTCCCTGAGCGTGAACAGGACAGGCGTTTCCAGACAGGAGAGAAGGTTCTCGAAAAAGAGAGGGCGCCTGATAATGACCCGGGTCTTGAGAGACAGATAGAAAAGATTTCATCTAAAAAGACCGGGTGGAACTTGTTGAGCAGCGTAGGGACCCTTTTAATCGTCGGGTTTGCAATCGTAGCATTTATGTTTAATAAGGAATTTATACCCTCCTTTACCTTTTCTTCTTCTCCTGCTCCGGATAACCTCTTGGCCGCACCGAAAAGGGTATTTATAGAAGATAAATATACGGAGATTGCCGATAGGGTAAGAAAAGAGACCGTAAGACCGCCCGTTACTAAAAGGGTGCCCCACACTTTTAAATTGAACGGAATAATCGAAGGCGGCGGCGAGCCTTTGGCCATTATCGACGACAGGATTGTAAGAAAAGGCGAGCTTATATACGGGGCAGAGGTTGTTGAGATAGGCTCAGAAAGGGTAATCCTGCTTTCTGACGATAAAGAGGTTACGCTTCATTTACATTAAAATAGGGACAGGTCCATTTTTCCGAGAAAGACATATTGAAAAAATGGACCTGTCCCTATTTCACAAGTTCCTTTACGAATTTATAGATGTAAAACCCCTGTAGTTCAGCCTCTTGAGCCTTTTTGAAGCCTCTCTTTTTACAAAATTCTATAGCCTGCACCATACGGTTTGTCGTTCTAAAGACTATCGTTTTATAATCTTTGCTCTTGCAAAATTTTAGGGCCTCGTCAACCAGAAGGGTGCCGTATCCCTTCTTTCGTTCTTTTGTCTCCACAAAGAGTCTCCTCAAAAGCGCAGTATTTTTTGAATCTTCTTTTATGCCCGCGGTGCCTATGACCTCCCCGTTATTTACCAAAACAAAGAAGGTATCTCTCGGGCCGCCGTAAGTCCCGAGTAGATCATAAAGATCGCTGTCGGAATAAGCGGTTTTGTCAAAGGGGTACTCTCTTGTCAAAATATTTAATATCAAATCTCTTACCTGTTCGATATCCTCTTTTGTCAGCGCTCTTACCTGCATGTAAGACCCCCTTCGTTATTTATGCACATCTATTTTTAATAACCTCGGATATCAGCCTCTTCGGTATCTTTTCATAAATATTAGCCTTGCCTATCCTCACAGGCAGGATAAAGCGGTTTACCCCATGTATAATCTTTTTGTCATATAATTGAGCCTTCATGATTTTTTTTATGTCCAGCCCCCTGGATATAGTGGTAGGCAATCCCCCTTTTTTTATAAGGTTTGTTATCCGTTCAAGGGAAGGGCGTTTTAATAGGCCCATCTTTACGGCTATTTCGGAAGCGGCTATCATCCCTATAGCTATCGCTTCTCCGTGTGAATATAGCTTGGAATACCTGGACGCGGCTTCTATCGCATGGCCTATGGTATGGCCGAAGTTTAACTGGGCGCGTATACCTTTTGTATCGCGCTCATCGGCCTTTACGTAAGCGGCCTTAATCTTGCTTGAACGGTATATTACGTATTCAAGCGGGTCTCTTTTTAGCTTGAGTATATCTTTTATATTTCTTTCCAGGAATTTAAAGAGTCTCTTATCCTTTATTATCCCGTATTTTATTATTTCCGCCAGCCCCGACCTTATCTGCCGCGAGGGCAGAGATCTTAATATGCTTATATCAGAGATTACAAGCCGCGGCTGATAAAAGGCGCCGACCAAATTTTTTGCGCTGGTCAGGTCGATGGCTACCTTGCCGCCTATAGCCGAGTCAACCTGCGCTAACAGCGTCGTCGGTATCTGTATATAGGGCACTCCCCTTTTGTAGATGCTCGCTACGAAACCTCCCGTGTCGCCGACAACACCGCCCCCGAAGGCTATTATGAATAGGCCCCTTCCCTTGTCGACTTTAACTATTGATTCTATAATCTTTATGACTTGGCGGTTTGACTTACTGGTCTCTCTATCGGGGATTTTTATTGTTGCGGCGTTAGCCTTTAGGCGCTTTAGAAAACCCTTAATCGCATTCCTGTGGATTGAATGTATCGCGGGGTTTGTGATTACCGCCGCCTCGTTTCCTAACCCAAGCTTTTTAATAAGCTTTTCTAAATAATTAGAGGCGATCTTATATCCTATGACAATATCATAGCTTCTCTTTTTGCCCAGGGATACCCTTACTTTTTTCATTATGGCCTTATGATATTTTGGTTCCCGTTTTTATCTCTTTTTCAGGCACAAGGACAGAGAGGGTATTGTCATCTTTTGCGGCGAGAATCATCGCATGCGATTCCACGCCCCTTATAGTTGCCGGTTCAAGATTTGTTATGACGACAACCTTTTTTCCTATGAGCTCTTCGGGCTTGTA
This sequence comes from Candidatus Omnitrophota bacterium, assembly GCA_016783555.1. GTDB lineage: Bacteria > Omnitrophota > Gorgyraeia > JABMRJ01 > JABMRJ01 > BS750m-G22. The sequence continues at coordinate 7,502 of JADHWH010000037.1, forward strand.
GGAATCTTTTATGCCGGCAACCACCTGTTTTTCTTCCGTGCCTGTATCGCAATTAACAATAAAAAGCTTATCGGCGTTCGGATGGTCTTTCACGTCCTTTATCACAGCTATTCGTATATCCATTTTTTTAAAATCTTGAAAGCTTACCATGATTCACTCCTTTTGTTTAGTCGTTAGTATTTAGTCGTTAGTCGTTAGTTTCGTGTAGACGACTACTAACGACTATTCACTAACGACTAACGACTATTTCTTTGAGGGAGCCCCTTTGGCTTGCCCTTTTTCATCTTTCTTGGCCCCTGCCTGGGGAGCGCCTTTGGCAGCAGCGCCTTCTTTGCCTTTAGGCTGTGCGCCTCCCACGGCCTCTTGTGCTTGGCCTTCCGCGCCTTCGGCGGCCGCAACGGCTTCTTCGGGCGCAGCCTTCTCCTTCTTAATCTTAAACTTAATTATCTTTAACTTTGGCAGGCCGAATATCGACGTCTCATCTTCCCACTCGCCTTTTTCTTTTAGATGTTTTAATCTTTCGAATCTCTTAAGGACCGAACGGTGTTTTTTGGTTTTGCTGTCTGAACGCAGGCTTGGATGCTGTGTCATTTTTCACCTCTTTCTTATAAAACTGTCTTTGTAATTCTTCTTCAGCTCTAAAAAATCACTTTTCGACTTATCTTTATCCGCATATTCTCCGACACATATCTGATAGTAGCCTCCCCCGGTGATTATGAATGGTTTATAACCTTTTTCGCTGAGTTTTTCAAGTTCTCTTTGCGCTGATTTTTTTGAGCGATAGGCTATTACCTGTATCGTAAAGAGACCGGATTTAACTATTCTTTTGTCTTTTGCGCGCACAGGCGGAGACGGTTCGTCGTATCTCCTTTCAACGACAGTATCATTTTTAACTAGATTTATCTTTTCATATTTTTCGTTCGGCATGCCTGCTGCGGCTGCGGCCTCTTCTTTCACTTCGCTTAATGCCGCGCTTGGCACACTTTCTTTCGCAGTTCTAATGCCTACAAGACGCCTGCCCCTTTCTACACCTAAAGAGAATATAAGGACCATCAGCATAATGGCTGCTATAGCGATAAAGACCACCTGTTCATGCGAGATGCTTAAGGGTTTATAGTTCTTTGGAAGTATGGTCTGCTGCCTCTTCTTTTTATGTTTAGGCATCCCGAATTCTTCAAACAGCTCTTTTTGTACCGTGCTCTCTTTCATAAGTTTTTAAGACGCGTTAGCGGGCGAGATATTCATTCTAAATTGACCCGTGATCAGGCTGAGCCTGGGCTTTTTATAGTTTCCCATTATGCCCAGATGCATACTAGACCACTGATTGTCTTCTTTCTTGAGAAGAGAATTTCGCAAGGCCTCCGGCATCTCTTTGACTATCTCTTTGTTCAAAAAAAAGTATAGAAGACAGAAGATATTATTGTCTTTGTCAGTCACCGCGTTTCCGAATATCTTCAGCTTGTCGCTGACCAGGCGCAGATTTTGGGTTAGGGTGTCATTTTTTCCGATATAAAGATCGGCATGCGCAGTTTTAAATGTTATGCCACCCAGGGGCCGTATTTGCAGCATATCAGTAAGAGAGTTTATAATCGAACCACCTTCATAAAACTCAACATTTTCAAGGTTGCAGGATAGGTGCAGCCTCCCCGTGGTCAAGCTGATGAGATCGTAATCGATCTCAACGCTGTCAGCCCTTAGGGCAAATCCGCCTTTCCCGAACACCTCGATACCGGTTGCGGCAAGCGAGCGACGCAGATGTATTTTAAAAGAGCGCAATGTAATGTCTGCGTCAATCCTCTTTTCAATTACACCGATTAATAACTTATTTAGCGGATAGAAAGAGATCGGAACGTATATCGTTACGACGAGCAGAATTCCTATTACCGCTATCAGTATTATTTTTTTCTTTTTTTTCACAATGCTTAATTTTTGCTATCACAAGTTCTTATTCTTCAGTCTCAAGAAGACTGCTGATTTCAGCAATCTTCTTCTTGTTTCTCGTAAGGCTATATCCGGTTGTTGACGAGACTCTGTGGTCGATCAGCAGCCCCAGCTTCTCAAGTCTCTTCAATGAAACCCTCACCTTTTTTATATCCTGGTTTGTCCATGTGGCGACACCGCGGGGTGTATCGATGGAATTGGGGTTTTCATGGAAGAATTTTAAAATCGTGTGATAGATTTTATTTTTTAAAACCTTATCTAATCCCATGTCCCTCTCTCCTCAATATTGCAATGATATGCCGCCGGTTTACTACTTTTGAGAATGCATCTACGACTTTCGGATCGAATTGCGTACCGCTGTTTTTCTTTATCTCATTTATGGCTTTAACAATAGACTTTCTCGCATAGTAGGACCGTTTTACCGTCATAGACTCAAAGGCGCTTGCTACCGCTATAATCCTTGCCCCTAACGGAATCTTATTGCCCTCAAGTTTATCAGGGTATCCCTTTCCGTCATATCTTTCACGCTGGTGGAGTATTATCGGCGCGCATGCCCTGAGGGCCTTAAGGGGTTTTATTATCTTGGCTCCGCGCAGGGGGTGTTCTTTTATGAGTTTGTATTCTTTACCTGTCAGCTTTGCTGATTTGGATAAGATAGACGGCGGTAAGACCGCCTTGCCTACGTCGTGAAGCAGATAAGCGTATTCTAAGCTCTTTAATTCTTCTTTAGAGAGCCTGAATACCTTTCCTATCTCAAGGACTATCCTTATGTACGGCGCTCGGGGGGTTAATTTTCCCGGTGCATGGCTTTCTAGGAGTGATGCCATAGATTTAATAGTGCCCTCGGTCATCTTTTCTTGTTCTTTATAGAGCATAGCGTTATTTATCGCTATTACCGCCTGTTCTGCCAGTGTGGACATTATCTCTTTGTCAAACTCGCTGAATGGAGTGCCGTCTGTTTTGTCATAGAGTGTGATTACGCCTATGACATCCTGATCTATCAGCGGAACGGCCATATAGTCTTTACCCATTATTACCCTGGCCTTTTTGAATGCCCTTCCGGGCGCATACATTCCTACCTTTACTTTTTTAAGTTTTACCTTCTTCTTTCTTAAGTCGACGGTGGTCTTTGGGAGGAGAACCCTTTTGGCCTTATCCACCAGTTTTATTGAACACCTCTTGGTCCTTACTATTTGTATCGAGAGCCTGGCCATTCGCTGGAGCAACTCATCAAGATTTAACGTTGAAGTAAGCAGCCTATGGACCGTATGCACAGTAGAGAGCGCTATGGCCCTCGGCCTTATGGTGTCATATAATTTTGATAGCTGTAATTCTTTTTGTGTCTCTTTTACGAGCGTGTCCACAAAATTTACAAACAGGTCTATAAAGACTTGCGGGATTTCCCGCTGCGCATGGCACATGGCGATATATCCGTAGATTTTTTTTCCTTGGACTATGGGGTAGCAGAAACCGGAGAAACCAAAGGGGCACTTGAATCGTTCCGCCTTTTTAGATCTCTTTGCCCTATCGAATGCGTCGCAGAGTTCGTTGAGGCAGAGCGCTTTCGACTTGTCGGCATCGGCGGATATTTCACAGTGCTGTTTTATGTCTTTTAAGGTTATGGTAAGGGTCTTGTCGACCCTTTGAAGCATCCACCATACAGGCTTGTCGAAGTAGCGGCCGAGTATCGTCTCTTCCTCGCGCATAGCCAGGCTGTTGCTCAAGCGCTTAAACAGCTCATCTTCGTATCTCTTATCTTCACTCATAGCACAATATTATATAGTATAAGCAGTACTTAGTCAATCTCCCTGTCAGACTCGTTCGTAGGGCTCGAATAGCCTCTTGTACTCGTCCAGCGCGTAACGGTCGGTCATGCCGGCTATATAGTCGCAAATTACCCTGTATTTTCCTTCTTTCTTAAGCCGGCTTCTCGTGGACGGCGCGAGTTGTTCCGGGCGGCTGATATAGGTCTTGAAGAGGTCTTGGATAAATCTGCGCGCTTTATCATGCATCCTTATGACTCTATAATGGTTATATAAATTTTTCATCAGAAAGTCTTTCATAGGCTTTCTTTCTCGGTTCATGGATTTAGAAAACTTTACTATTCTTTCAGGGAATTTTCTCACTTGCCGGCAATCCATTATCTTATATTTATTGATTCGCTTTTCTGTCTCATCCAGTAAATCCATGACTTGCCGGTTTATCAGCTTTCTTACGGCCTGAAAGACTAGCATCTCTTCGCTGGCATTAGGGCTGCCGGCCTTTATCTTATCGTAAATATCCCTCCATAAGCCGATAGATTTTAATGAAGAAGGTTTTATCAGGTCGCTTGTTATGCCGTCTTCTAAGTCGTGGTTGTCATAAGCTATCTCATCAGCTATATCTACAACCTGCGCCTCTAATAAGGATGAGCTTTTCGATTCAAAGGGCGAGGCTATCCTTACTTGGTCGAAGGTGCTCGTGTGCTTGATGATACCTTCCCTCACCTCATATGTTAAATTGAGTCCGGGAAAATCAAGATACCTTTTCTCGAGAAGCGTTACCACCCTTAGACCGTGGGAATTGTGGTCGAATCCCCCGTGTTTTTTCATTATCTCGCGGAGGGCGTCTTCGCCGGAATGCCCGAAGGGCGTATGGCCGAGGTCATGGGCGAGCGAGATCGCTTCTACCAAGTCTTCGTTTAGACGAAGTGAGCGGGCTATGGTCCTGGCTATCTGGGCTACCTCCAGTGTATGTGTCAGCCTTGTGCGGTAATGGTCCCCTTCATGATTGACGAATACCTGTGTTTTGTATACAAGTCTCCTGAATGCGCGCGAATATATAATCCTGTCCTTGTCCCTCTGATATCTCGAGCGGTAAGGATGCTCCTCTTCTTTATAATCGCGCCCGCCGCTCTTTTTGGAACGCATCGCATAAGGGGCTAGAAGCTTCTCTTCTTTTGATTCTATCTCGTTTCTTGTGAGCATAACTTATCCATTTATTATATGATAGAGAATTAGATTTCCTAGAAGGAATATAAGGATTAATGTTATTGATCCCGCCCCAAGCCTCATGAAGGATTTTTTGGGTTTATAAAGGATGCTTCCGAAGATTACCATTGTAAGGATTATCACAAGCACCGATGAATAGATATGAAGACTTGAGACACTGCTTAGGATATACCCCCTTCGATATAAGAGATCGGCTAAAGGGATAACTGCTATGTTGAAGAGATTGCTTCCAAGTATATTCGCTACGGCCATATCCGCCGAACCTATGGAGAGACAGGCAATAGAGACTATAATCTCAGGCAGGGATGTAGTAAACCCGATTACTATCGTGCCGAAGTACATCTCGTTTAATCCGTATGTAGTGACGATACTCTTTCCGATAGAGGCGAGCCAGAAGCCGCACCCTATAATAACGGCGGCGCAGATAGACAAGAGGATATACATATTTATTAAACCTTGACCGGCCTTCTTGCGAGGCGCATCTTCTTTTGCGCTAAATTTATTAATACAAGATAGGCCCAGCAGGTATATAGAGAATATTAAATAGCTCTCAAGGCCGATGCCAAATAGCCCTATCGACGCTCCGCCGAGGTTTTTCAGACTCAATGCAGCAAGCACGATACCCAAAAGCGCCAGAGAGAATGCGCATGTTATAAGATGATATCTCTTTGCTGATGAGAGTATAGGCGCCTTTCCGTATCTATAATCCAGGGCAGCAATTATTATGAGGTTAAACATGACGGAACCTATTAGATTGCCGATGCCGAGGTTGGGCGCATTTATCTTTACTACCGAGGCTACGGATGTCCACATTTCCGGAAATGATGTTATGGCCGCGAGTATCAGAACTCCCATGAGGCCCTCAGAGAGTCTGCCTGCCGATACGATGCGCCCTGCCGTTTCGGAGAGTTTATAGCCGGAGATTATGATTAAAAAAGCGCAGAGAAGAAAGTTCCCCCAGAGGATAAACATATCATGCCCTCTCTTTTTCTATTTTCTCTTGAGCCTTTTTGAAGAAAGGCTGCGCAAATTTCGTATGCCATGTCCTATCCTCAAACGGTCGTGAGCCGATTATCTTAAGGAAGTTATTAAATTCATTGTGATAAGAGCCGTATATGTGGAAGCTGTCTGTAATATCGACGTATCTTCCGACGCTTACGTCTTTTTTAAGTTTTTTAGCCAGCTCTACCGCCATCTGGTTCTGAAGATCGGTCAGGGCGAATATATTCATGAAGCTCGCCTTATACGCATCGCGGGATCTCCAGTGTGTATTCATGTTGAGGCACGCTTTATCATCTGTTGCGGTTATTCTGCACCATATCCTCTGAAGGCATGGCGGGTCGTCCGTAAAGGGATCGAGTTTTGGGTTCCATGTAATCGCCTGCCCGCGGCGCGAATACGGGACTTGAGAGAGCTTTGAGATGATGTAATTTATCTGGTCTATTATCTTATCTTCAATTTCATACTGGAATAGTCTCTTGTGATATGTATAGGTCCACTTGCCTTCATCGGGATTTATCCAGTGATCATGTATGCCCAATACGACCTCCTGGCGATAGACTTCGAGATCCTCTAATCCGCCGGGAAATGCCCTGTGTATGCGGGGTTCGCTCATAGGCTCCTCTATTACCATTATCATAGTGCAGTCCTTGCTCGGGGGCTGGCCTTCTTTATCATACTCTGTTTTTAGGTTCACACCTTTCTGCCAGACTTCAAGCACCGCGTTCTCCCATGCCTCCGGTATACTCTTTCCCTTGACTAAAAGCGTCGGGATATCATTTTTCATAATCGTATAATCTCTCCCTTAACGGTGTTATTTATCTCAAGGATGCCGTAGGTGTTATGTTTTGTGAAGATCTTGTCGGTCGGGCTGCCCGGGTTAAAAAAGAGTATCTCTTTGTGCGTCTCATTTTTTGGAGAGTGCGAATGGCCGTAGACGATTATATCTACCTTGCCGAACTCTTTTCTAGCTCTATCCATTAGTCCGAAAGGCGGACCCGATCCGTGTATAAGCCCTATCTTAAATTTTCCTATCTCTATAACCTCTTTAGGGGATAGCTGACTTCGCACTAATGCGTCGTCCATATTGCCGCATACCGCAGTTGTAGGAGCGAGCTTTCTTAGCTGGTTCAGCAATTCAAATTCTGTCAGATCGCCCGCATGCAGTATCATATCTACTCTTTCGAAATCTTTATAAATCTTCTCTGGCAGACGCCTTGCGGTTCTGGGTATATGTGTGTCCGATATTACGCCTATCCTCATGCGGCAACCCCAGCCCTTTTTTTGTGCCTTATCTCCACAACCCTTTGTTTGCCGTAAAGCGCCATAAGATGATTAAAATCTTCGGTGTCCCATATCCATATCTTCTCTTCTTTAGCCAAAAGTCGCGCATTCATTTCGATTCCGGAGAATGCGATCAATACCTTTCTATGGAACTTTATCTTAAGAGATTTACATTTTTCGATGAATTCAATAATATCGATATCCCTTACTTCTTCCGGGCTTATCGCGGTAATCCAATATTTATTCATTGCCTTTGATAATATATAGGGATCGCCGTTATCAAATGTCTTTATATCTACAGATGAAAAAGAGCAAAGCCTATGTTCTCTATTCTCTATATTTATGGTCTCATTATTAAAAAGACCAAAGAGATGCGCTGCCCTTTGGGTTATCTCTTTAGATTCTTCCATTAAAAAGGAGTCGATGATCTCTCCCATCTCTTTCTTGAATATCTCTATCCTATCCGGCAGATAGCTTATGATGGCAGACCTCCTTTTCTGGTAGACGAACTTCAACCAGAAACCGAACATCTTATCCACGAATTTGTAAAAACTCCCGTTTTTGTATAATATATTCATCTCTACAAGGACCGATAGATGTTTTGAGACGTCGCCCGTTCTTTTTTTGACGGTCTTCGATATCTCCTTCAGCCGGAAAGCCCCGCCGGCTACGGCAAGCAGTATAGATATATAGAGTTCCGACATTTTCTTACTTGATCTCACCGCACCCAATGTATTATTTAAATAGAGAAAGACGGCCCCTTTTGAATTAAAAATAGAATTTTTTAATGCCTCTGTCAAGACGTCTTTTGTAATCCTCTTGAAGGTAAGGTGTGTGACTATATCTTTTACGGACTGGCTTATTATGTCTAGGTAGAAAGGATGGCCTTCCGTAAGAGATATGATAAAGTTTTTGTATTCCTTCGGCAGCCTTATATACTTAAACCTTCTATCCAGAAAATAAGAGGCGTTCTTTGTGGTAAAACCGTCGATATTAATAACCTCGAAATTGCCGAATAGGAGCGATAGCTTTTCGTTTAAAATCTTTTTTACCGTGGTTACTTGGGAGCTTGTGACTATATACATGGTGTCTTTCTGCACCATTATCTTCTTGCCGAAATTTTTAAAGGGGTGTTTTACGTTAAGATTTGAAAGGTTGTGGAATTCATCGAATATTATAACGCAGGATTTGCTTGTCTCCTCTTTTACGCTGTTTGTCAGATCGAAGAGCTCCGAATAGGCCTGGTCGAATTCCCTTCTCTTTATGAAATCTTGAATATCTGTGACGCGCTTTACTGTGTTTGGTATGTAATTTCGGGCCTCTTCTATTAATAGAGGCAGGTCTTCCTTGGGCTCAAGATTTTTCGTCTTTAAGAAATTATAGAGAAGCGACCCGATAAATCTTTGGCTGAAATACGTAAACGGCTCATCCGTTATTTCGACATAAATAGGCAGTATTTGATTGTCGCGGAAGGTGTAAAGAAACTGGTGTAAGATCGAAGATTTGCCCGAGAGGTTCTGGCCCGTTAAGGCAATGTTTTGCCTGTAGCCTTCCTTAAGGGCGTCTACCCTCTTTTTTATAAGGTTTAACGCCTCTCTCCTTCCGAAAAAGTCTTCTCCTATAACCGGCTCATTGAGCATCATGGCAGAAAGTAAAATGGGTTCTGGGGCTCGTGTTTTTTCCTAATCTCAAAATGTAACCGCGGAGTAGCTGCGCGGCCGCTCTGTCCCGCCTTTGCAATAACCGTCCCTTGCTTTACTACTTGTCCTACCTTGACCAATAGCTGCGAATTGTATGCATATACTGTCGAGTATTTCTCATCATGATTTATTATTATGGTCTTGCCGAAACCTTTCATATTTTCTTCCACAAATGTTACCTTGCCGCTTCGTGACGCGACGACCGCCTCTCCATGCCTGGCCTTTATATCTATGCCCTTGTTTTTTACCCCATCTTTATAGCTTCCGCAGAAGGATAGGATCTTACCCTTTATGGGCCAGATAAACGATGTTTCTTTTGCGATATTCGCATAGCTTAACCTCTCTTGTTCCGGTATAAAGAGAAGTTGGCCCACATATATCTTTTGCTTATTAGGGAGCCTGTTTGCGGCGGCTATCGTTTCAAGGCCCACCCCATACTGCTTGGATATCCTCCACAAGGTCTCGCCCTTGCGCACCTTATGATATAGACCTGCTTCCCTCGGCGGCGTAGGCACCGTAACATACGATGCGCCTGCGCATCCTGCCAGAAACAACAGGGTTATTGCTACAGTAATATATTTTAAATCATTTTTCATCATAGTTTACGATTCCCTGTTCTGCTACGCTCATAAAAGGACTTCATAGAAGTTTTGAGCTTCGCAGAACATTCTGCTTCGTATGGTCGCCTTATTCTGCGAAGCCAAACTTACATCTTTCCAAAGCTCGGCGAAGCAGAATGGAGCGGGTGAGCGGAATCGAACCGCCATATCTAGCTTGGGAAGCTAGTGTTCTACCACTGAACTACACCCGCTCAGAAGTGCGTCAGCTTTTTGAATTCCTTGTATCTTTTATCAATGAGCCTTCTATTAAGCCTTAGCAATTTTTTCAGGCTGAACTTCTCTACGTTGTAGGAGGCGAGTACGCTCCCGTATATTATCGCCTTCTTTACTTTAGATTCGTCCACTTTATCGAATCGGCCTAGATACCCCATCAAGCCGCCTGCGAACGTATCGCCTGCGCCTGTGGGATCGTGTATGGTCTCAAGCGGGAAACCCGGCACGGTAAAGCATCTCCTTTTTGATACGAAGAGGCATCCGTGTTCTCCCTTCTTGATTATCACCATCCTGGGCCCCAGCGATATTATAACCTTAGCCGCTTTGAGCAGATTGGCCTCGCCTGAAAGTTCCCTCGCCTCCGCGTCATTTAACAGACAGAGATCCATCTCTTTTAGGAGCCCGATCAGGGATCTCTTTTTGTTCTCTATCCAGAAATTCATAGTATCGCATGCTATAAATTGGGGCGAGCTTATCTGGCGAAGTATGCTTTTCTGCAGGTCCGGGTCTATGTTTGCAAGGAAGACGTGTTTTGTCTTTCTATATTCTTTCGGGATTTTCGGGCGGAACTTGCCAAGGACATTCAGGTGAGTAGCTACGGTCTTGGCGGTGTTCATATCATATTCATACTCTCCTTCCCAGCGGAAGGTCTTGCCGTCTTTTATCTCGAGGCCCCTTGTGTCTATTCGATATTTTTTAAAGAGACGGATGTATCTTTTCGGGAAATCCCGTCCTATGACCGCAACCAGCCTTACGTCAGTGAAATAACTGGCCGCTATTGAGAAATAGGTGGCTGAACCGCCGAGAAGGTCTTTATGTCTGCCGAAAGGCGTCTGAACCGAATCCAACGCAACCGATCCTACGACCAATACGCTCACCCCGTTAGACCTCCTTTCAATCTATTACATATCGTGAGTTTTACTTCCTTGAGAGGTCTAACGGGGCTCATTTCTTAAGGCTCTCT
>JADHWH010000038.1 GCA_016783555.1 Candidatus Omnitrophota bacterium
CATACCGCTTATTGTTGAGCATGAAGGCAGGGTCTTTCCCCAGCTGGGTTTAAAGGTGGCCTGTGACATCCTGGGATTGGACGTAATGAAGTATAAGATTATAAAGACGCCGCTCTCCCGGTATATAAAGATAGGCGATAAAAAGGAGAACGCCCTTTACATACCCGTAGACGAAAGAAATCAAATATTGGTAAATTGGGCAGCGCCGTGGGGAAAGGCGTTTAAACACTATTCATATATAGACACAATCACTTCTTACGAGCGCGTGCTTAGTAAGAATACCCCGCATATAATTCTGGAAGGGTTTAAAGATAAGATATGTATAATAGGCCTGACAGCGCCGGGCCTTCATGATATTAAGCCAAATGTATTGCAGCCCGCCTATCCCGCCGTAGGGACCAACGCGAACATTATAAACAGCATCTTAAACAGAGATTTTATCAGAAAGGCGCCCCGATGGCTCGACGGCTTCCTCATACTCTTTATGGGGATATTTTTAAGCATGAATATAACCAAGGTCAAACCTATAAGAGGGGCCTCCATAGCCGTATTGATGCTCGCCGCTTATACGCTTATGTCATTTACAATTCTGGACTCTATGGGACTATGGGTTGTCCTTATTCATCCCTTAGCGGCGATACTCTTAAGTTATCTGGTTATTACTTTTTACAATCAGATAGTCATTGCGATAGAGCAGTCAAAGCTCTATACCCTGGCGACCAAGGACGGCCTTACGGGCCTTTTTGTCGTAAGGCATTTTAACCTCCTTTTGGAAGCAGAGATAAATATGATAGAATCGCGCGGCGGGGAACTAGCGATTTTGATGATAGACGTAGATCACTTTAAAGAGATAAACGATAGATACGGCCATCAGGCCGGAGATTTTATATTGAAAGGGGTCGCGGATATAGTGATCTCTTATTGCCGCCAGCTGGATGTCCCGTCCAGATATGGCGGAGAGGAGTTTATAATGATGCTGCCCGGAGCCGCTTTAAGCGACGCCGCTACAGTTGCCGAGAGGATGCGCAGGAGGATAGAGGGAAACAGTTTCAGGCAGGGAAACATAGAATATAGAGTTACTATAAGCGTTGGCGTGGCTTCGTTTAAAGAAAAAGATACAAAGGATGACTTGATAAAGAAAGCAGACAAGGCGCTCTATGAAGCGAAAGAAGGGGGCAGGAATAAGGTCTGCTTAGAGCGATCGTAACGCGTTGTGTGCCTGTAACTCAGCTGGATAGAGTACTTGGCTACGAACCAAGGTGTCGCAGGTTCGAATCCTGCCAGGCACGCCACAATTGCACAATTGTTAACATATTGCTCGCGAAGACATTTGTAGGCAGGATTCGAAGCGAGCGAAAGACCTTTCTATTATGAACACACACGAATTTTTCATGAAAGAGGCGCTGAAGGAGGCAGAGAAGGCCTTCGAGGCGAATGAGGTCCCCGTAGGGGCGGTCATAGTCCACAAAGAGAGGATCATAGGCAGGGCGCACAACCAGATAATATTGCTAAAAGACCCGACTGCCCACGCAGAGATGATCGCAATCACACAGGCCGCGAGCGCCTTAGGAAATGAAAGATTGAACAACTGCGATATTTATGCTACAATTGAACCTTGCCCTATGTGCATGGGTGCCTTTGTCCTGGCCCGCGTAAGGAATTTAGTCTACGGAGCCAGAGACCCCAAGGGCGGCTCATGCGGTTCGGTCTTCAACATAGGCGCTGATAACAGGCTTAATCATAAAATTAACATAAAGGGAGGCGTGCTCAAAGAAGAGTGCGCGTCTCTGATAAAAAAGTTCTTTAAAGAGAAGAGGGATAAAAAAACGCCATGGATCCTATTGAAAGCAGACGGGCGATAAGAAGGAATTTAGTCCTAAAGGGAACTTTTAAAATCAGGGATGACTTAAAGTATAAGCTGCATATCTACAGAGAACCCGTTGACCTATCTTTGTCCGATGTGGCTATGCTCGGATGCGGTTTTATTACGGGATATTACCTACCTAAAGGAATTGTCCTATCCGTAAAATTAAAAGATTTTCCCGTTATTTCCGCCGACGCGCAGGGGGCCAAAGACATGGACTTTACGGCAAAGGTTATGTCCTGCAAGAATGCGCCGGGTAGAACCAATAAGATAGGGATAGAGTTTGTAGATATCAGAAAAGAATATCTGGATTTGATAAAGAAATTTATAGAATCGGGCGCTTAGGCTTTTTTGATTTTACCTTCCTTGCAGTACAAATCATAAACGCGGGCATAGGCGTCGTAAGGTAAGATACAAAATGGAGGGGTTGCATAGTCCGGTTTAATGCGGCGGTTTGCTAAACCGTTGTACTGCTGAAAGGCGGTACCGAGAGTTCAAATCTCTCCCCCTCCGCCATTCTGCTTCGCCCATAAAAGAGTTTCATAGTAGTTTTGGGCTTCGCAGAATAGGCTTTAATAGCGAAGCAGAACAGAATAAGCAAGAAGGTTAAATATGAGCTACGTTGTCTTTGCGAGAAAATACAGACCTAAAGATTTTGATGAGATAGTCGGTCAGGATCACATCACCGCGACGCTCAAGAACGCGATTAAGCAGGATAGGGTTGCGCATGCATATCTCTTCAGCGGCCCTAGGGGAGTGGGAAAGACTACCACGGCGAGGATACTCGCGAAGGCCTTGAATTGCGAAAAGGGTCCCACATCCAGTCCCTGCAATAAGTGTATCTCCTGTCAGGAGATCTCCTCCAGCATAAGCATGGATGTCATAGAGATAGACGGCGCTTCCAACAGGGGAATCGACGAGATTAGACAACTGCGCGAGAATGTTAAATTTTCCCCCGTCCACGGCCGATATAAAATGTATATCATAGATGAAGTTCACATGCTTACCCAGGAGGCCTTTAATGCCCTTCTTAAAACCCTTGAGGAGCCGCCCCGGCACGTAAAATTTGTATTTGCTACGACCCTGGCGCAGAAGGTTATCGCTACCGTCTCATCGAGATGCCAGAGATTCGACTTTAGAAGGGTATCGATTTCCGATATGGTCTCCAAGTTAAAAGAGATAACGAAAAAAGAATCTATAAAGGCGGACGAAGAGACACTCTTTCTAATCGCAAAGCAGGCGGAAGGCAGCCTAAGGGACGCAGAGAGCATACTGGACCAATTAAACACGTTTACAAGCGGCGCCATAAAGAAAGAGGATATAGCTCGGATATTGGGGGCTGTCGGCGAAGAACTCCTGGAAGATTTTGCGCAGGTGGTTGTAGAGAGGGATACAAAAAACGCCCTTAAGTTTATCGACAGGCTGATAAGCGAAGGCAAGGATCTTACATTCCTCGCGTTAAAACTGGTAGGGCATTTTAGGAATTTAATGGTAGCAAAGTTATGCGCAAACCCGGAAGAGCTTATAGACCTGCCGCCCGGGAGCGTGGAAAAATTGATCGATCAGGCAAAAAAATTATCTCAGGAGGAGATTTTTTATATATCGAATATAATATCCAACGCGCATGAGTCTATGAAAAGAAATACTTCCGTCCGTACGATATTTGAGATGGCAGTCATTAAGGCCGCAAAACGCGCGTCTCTAACATCGCTGGGTGAGATTCTAAATAAAATTCAGGATATTGAAAAGAGAATAGAAAATAAGACCGTAGAGAGAGAAACCGCCTGCCCAAAGAGATCCGGGAAGGACCCGATTAATATACCATCGAAGAACGAGACTGCGGTAAAAGAGAAGACCCCGCCTTCGCCGCCTATCGAGAATCGCAATGAAGAAGCCGGAGAGGAGAGTATCGATGATGTCGAATTCTCTAAGATACAGGAATTGTGGCCCACGCTCCTTAGGATAGTAAGGACAAAGAAGATATCCATCGCCTCTTATCTTTTAGAGGGGAGCCCTATCGCGATCGAAAAAGGCTGTCTTGCTATAGGATTTCCGGAGAATTATTCTCTTCACAAAGAGACGCTGGAAGAGAGAACGAACAAGCTTATTATAGAAGAGACGCTGAAAGAGGTCTTTAATAGGCCCGTAAGGATAAAATTTATAACACAGGAGGCTCGCAGAAAGGCCCCGCAGGGTGATTATAGCAGTCTCTCCGGAGAGAAGAAGCCCATTGAATCCAAGATGCCAAACGAACCGCTCATCGAGTCGGCGCTAGAGGTCTTCGACGGCAGAATCATAAGGAAGCCCAAAAGATAATATGTCTATCCCCAAATCCCTGGTCAAATTGATAGATGGCCTTTCAAGGTTGCCCGGCATAGGCTCCAAGACAGCGCAGAGGCTCGCCTTCTATATCTTGCGCTCCTCAAAGCAATACACCGATTCTCTAATACGCTCGATAACAGACGTTAAGGCCACAATAAGATTCTGTGAACAATGCAATAATTTAAGCGAAAATAAATTGTGCGATATATGCAGCGATCCCAGACGCGATAAGAACATAATATGCATTGTCGAGGAGCCAAATGATATAATAGCTATCGAAAAGATGGGCCAGTTTAACGGAAGATACTTCTGCCTTATGGGGGCGCTGTCGCCCCTTGACAATATAGGACCGGAAGAACTCAAAATCGATAAACTTATAGAATTGATAAAGACAGAAAAGATAAAGGAAACGGTAATAGCCACAGACTCCGATCAAGAAGGCGAGACCACGGCACTTTATCTGTCAAAAATTCTTAAGCCCCTTAAGGTTAAATTGACCCGCATTGCCTTCGGCCTTCCTGTGGGCAGCAATATTGAGTATGCCGATCAAGCCACTCTTATCAAAGCCTTTGAAGGCAGAAGAGAGGTTTATTGAAAATCTCTTGACACAAATGGCATATATATGATAATTTATACAATATATTAGGATAAAGCAACTTAACATAATGTAAGGAGGTGTGGCATGAAAGTCCTGGACGCGATTAAGAAAGGCTTTGAAATAGCCGGCAAGAACATGAATCTGGTCTTGATCGTATTTATCTTTAATGCTATATGGAACCTGGGAGTTATTCCCTTTACACCCCAAGCCCCAGCCGCAGGAGGCGCCGGCGTTACCATGTCGCCTCAGCTTACTTTATTAAGTATCCTTTTTGTCCTGGCCAGTATATTTATTCAGGGCGGGGTATTGGGCTCTATTAAGGATGTCATAAAAGAAGGGAAGCTGGAACTCGGGAAGTTTGCGGGGTACGGAGCAAAATTCTATCTTAGGCTCTTATGCCTTGCGTTGATTATAATACTATTGGTGGGTGTAATCGGGTTCTTCGCCACTTTTGTTATAGCGGCTTCCGCGCCGACGAAGAATGTGGTGCTGATAGCCCTGGCGACCATTGTAACCCTGGCCCTGATCTTAGCCGGAATAGCGGTTTTGATATTCCTATTCCTTTCGCCTTATATATTGGTGATGGAAGACATGGGCATATTTCAGGCTATTCGTACGTCCATAGATTTTGTGAAAAAGCTGATTCTTAATGTCATAGGGTTAGGTGTAATGTTGGTACTCATAGGTTTCGGTATAGGCCTTGTAATGGGCTTAGTAGCCGGCGTGCTGTCTTTTATTATAAAGGGTAAGTTCTTACAGGTCCTCACAGGTTTAATAAACGGCGGCGTGAATGCTTACCTTAGCATAGTCGTGGCTTCTTGTTTAGCTTGCTATTATTTGGCTATGAAAGGATCAGGGGCAAAAGAGACAGCGACTCAGTGATATAAACTAAAAAATTGCCTTTTGAAATTCAGTAATGAATGATTTGTTAGAGATTAGGTGGCACGGAAGGGGCGGTCAGGGCGCCGTAACCGCCGCGAAAATATTAGCTGAATCTGCTCTCCTTGACGGAAAATTTATCCAGGCGTTCCCTGAGTACGGCCCGGAAAGGGCCGGCGCGCCGGTAAGGAGTTACACAAGGATAAGCTCCTCTCCTATTTATATACACTCCCAGGTAACAGACCCGAAAATAGTAGTTGTCTTGGACCCTACGCTTTTGGAAGTAACCGACGTTACCGAAGGTCTTCCCGAAGACGGCACCATAATAATAAATACGAACGAGTCCCCCCGGGATTTAAGGAGCAGGGTAAATATAAAGGCAAGAAAGATATTTACCGTGTCCGCCACCGATATAGCTATAAAAGAGTTAAAAAGAAATATCCCTAACACGCCCATGATAGCGGCGCTCTTAAAGGTCACGGGCTTATTGGATATAGAGATGGTTATGAAAAACTTTAAAGAGAAGTATTCCAAGAAGTTCAATGCGGAGATAATCGAGGGAAACTTAAGGGCCATGAAGACGGCCTTTGAGTCGGTTAAGTCAGAATGACTATGAAGAAGAAGGGTTGGAAGGATATAACCGAGGGCAATATAATAGACAAACCGGCCACCGCCTTGGAATACAAGACAGGCACGTGGAAGGCCTTTAGGCCTATATGGATTAAAGAGAACTGTATACAGTGTAAGTTCTGCTGGCTATATTGTCCTGATATGGCAATCAAGATGAAAGGTGATAAGATGACCGGCTTTGACTACGAGTACTGCAAGGGCTGCGGCATATGCGCAAAGATATGTCCCGCAAAGAAGAAGGCCATCGAGATGAAGAAAGAGACGGAGTTTGAGAAATGAGTATTATGGCAAATTACCATGCGCTCACAGGAAACGAGGCAGTAGCGTATGCGATGAAGCAGATCGCCCCGGATGTGGTCGCCGCGTATCCCATTACCCCGCAGACCTCCCTCATGCAGAAGTTTTCAGACTTTGTGGCGGACGGGGATGTGGATACGGAGATGATTCTGGTTGAGTCCGAACATAGCGCAATGAGCGCCTGCGTAGGCGCAGCGGCAAGCGGGGTACGCACCATGACCGCCACCGCGGCTAACGGCCTTGCGCTTATGTGGGAGATAGTCTACATCGCCGCTTCAAGCAGGCTGCCGATAGTAATGCCTGTTGTAAACAGGGCGCTCTCCGCGCCTATAAATATACACTGCGATCACTCGGATGCGATGGGCGCGAGAGATTCGGGATGGATACAACTGTGGAGCGAGAACGCGCAGGAGGCCTATGATAATACTATCCAGGCGGTAAAGATTGCCGAAGACCCCGATGTAAGACTGCCTGTTATGGTAAATCTGGACGGTTTTGTCATAAGCCACGGCATGGAGAACGTCGATATATATGATGATAAAAAGGTAAAATCATTTATAGGCGAATATAAGCCCTTAGTGAACCTTCTTGATTTAAAACATCCTGTTACTATAGGCCCGCTGGACCTGCAGGATTATTATTTTGAACATAAGAGGCAGCAGGCCGAAGGCATGATGCACGCCCAGAAGGCGATAGATAAGGTAGGTAAAGAATTCGGCGCTTCTTTCGGAAGGGAATACGATATTGTCGAGGGTTATAAGCTGGAAGACGCGGATTTTGTTATAATAGGGCTGGGATCGACTATGGGCACGCTAAGGATGGTTATAGATGAAGCGCGCAAAAGCGGGATGAAGGCGGGGTTCCTTAAATTGCGCGTCTTTAGGCCTTTTCCCAAGGAGATTGTAAGGAAGCACCTTAAGGGTAAAAAGGCGGTCGCGGTTTTAGACAGGTCAGATTCCTTTAATGCCGTAAGCGGCCCGCTTTACTCTGAGATTACAAGCGCGCTTTATGGGGTTGCCGATATTCCCGTTGTAAATTATATCTATGGACTCGGCGGCCGCGACACAAGCGTGAGCATGCTGCATAGAGTAGTTAAAGATACCTACGACATATCAAAGAGCGGTAAGTGCGATAATATATTGAATTATCTGGGAGTGAGATAATAGAGATGGCAACAATCAAAGAATTACTGCAGAGAGAATCAGCGCTGTCAAGCGGCCATAGGATGTGTGCCGGCTGCACGGCGCCTATCATTGTAAAGCTTATATCCCTTGCCAGTAAATATCCCTTAGTTGTCTCCTGCGCTACCGGATGCCTCGAAGTGGCTACGACTATATACCCATATACGGCGTGGAAATGCTCTTTTATACATAACGCCTTTGAGAATTCCGCGGCTACCATAAGCGGCGTCGAGACGGCTTACCGGGCTTTAAGGAAGAAGGGGAAGATTAAAAACGAGATTAAATTTATAGGCTTCGGCGGCGATGGGGGTATGTACGATATAGGCCTTCAGGCTTTATCGGGGGCAATGGAGCGGGGCCATGATATCTTGACGGTCTGCTACGATAACGAGGCCTACATGAATACGGGGATACAGCGCTCAAGCGCAACGCCTAAAGGCGCGGCTACGACGACTTCGCCGGCCGGCAAGGTCATACCCGGAAAGAAGCAATTCAGAAAGGATTTGACCGGAATAATGGCTGCCCATAAAATTCCCTATGTCGCTCAGGCCTCGCCCAGCCACTGGCAGGATCTTGTGAAAAAGGTAGAAAAGGCCCTTGAGATAAAAGGCCCTAAGTTTATGAATATTTTAATGCCGTGTACATTGGGCTGGCGTTTCATGGTGGATGAGGGAATTGAAATGGCTAAACTGGCGGTCGAGACCTGCTTCTGGCCGCTTTATGAGATTGAGAACGGAAAGCATGCGGTAACTTATAAGCCCAAAGAAAAGAAGCGCCTTATTGAATTCATAGAAAAACAGGGCAGGTTCTCGCATCTTAAAAAAGAGAAGAACAAACACATAATAGATGAGTTACAAAAAGACGTTGACAGAAACTGGGAAGAGTTATTAAGAAAAGCATAAAAGGCGAAGCAGAATGTTTATAGATATTGAAGTATATAGAGGGGATGACGATATATTTGTAGCAAGCTGCCCCGAATTAGACCTCTATACCCATGCCCCGACCCAAGATGAAGCGGTTAGCAAGCTGAAGCTCAATATTCTTGATAGTATTAAGAATTCCAAGATATATGCCGACGCGAAGGATGAGATAAGTTTCAGTGTCTGCTTCTATTCTTCCCGCTTCCCGCAAATTCACTAAGGGTCTTGATAATCTGTTGAGGGGTCTTCTTTTGTAAAATCTTCTTTTAGGATCGCCGTTTTATAGTTTCTTTTTTCGGCTTTTTTTTGATTTTATACATTTGAAGAGAGCGCCTACTATATCCGGATCGAATTGCCTTCCGGAGCTCTCTTTTATAATCTTGACCGCCTCTTTTTTTGTAAAGGCTTTACGGTAAGGGCGGTCGGACATTAGGGCCTGATAGACGTCCGCTATGGCGAGAATCCTTGCGCCTAGAGGGATTTCATTCCCCCTTAAACCGGAGGTATATCCTTTTCCATCAAACCTTTCATGATGATATAAAATCATGGGGACTACATCTCTTAAGAAATGCACAGACCTCAGTATCTCAGCGCCGATTACAGGATGTTTCTTTATCTGTTCATATTCCTTCTTGGTTAACTTGCCCTTTTTGCGCAGGATCTTATCATCTATGCCTATCTTTCCCAAATCATGCAGCACAGCGGCATGTTCCAGATTCCTTATGCTCTTTTTTGATAGACCCATCTCTTTTGCGATCTCTCTTACTATTGTAGCCATCTCTTCGGCATGCTCACCGGTATAATGGTCTCTCGCCTCTATGGCCTTGGCGAAGGCATAGATAGACTCCAACAGGGCCTGATCTAATTTTTTCCCCGCACCCTGCAGCCTTGTCCTTAGGTCTTTTATATCTTCTTTCCCGAGCGGTATGGGCTCTATCTTTTTTTTGGTGATGATATCATGAGTACATATCACATTGCCGCCGCGATCTTTCGCCGCTCCTATAGCGCTGTCTCCGGCATCGATGAGCCCGCCGACAGTATTGATGCCGTCTTCAGGATAGTTCACCACCCCTATGCTTACCCTGAGCTTGATATTATTTTTTTGCGTGTCAAATACGCGCTTCTGTATTTTACTGCAGAGCCTTTGTCCCAGCGCGATAGCGCCCCCTTTGTTTGTGTGAGGCGAAAGGAGGGCAAACTCGGCACCGCTGAACCTCGCTATGACATCACTTGTCCTGGCAAATTTATTTAAATAGTGCGAGAATTCCTTCAGTAAGCGGTTTCCTGTTCTGTAGCCGTAGATGTCATTAATGGATTTAAAATAATCAATGTCTATCATGATTATTGAGATAGGGAATACGTACCTCTTGGCATTTTTAAGCTCCGCGTCGAGCCTCTCCGTAAAGTATTGATAATTATAGAGGCCCGTAAGAGGATCTTTTGAGGAGAGTTCCTTTACCTTCCTCTGCAGCCTTGCATACTCTGAAACGATATTCCTTTTTTTCTTATTTTTAGATCTACGCTTTTTAGCCACCATCTCTCCTTTATATCCCTATACTATATTATAATTATATACTATAAATCCAAAAAATCAAGTGATCTGTCACGAAAAGGGCTGGTCTTTTCGTCTCATTATGGTATAATTGGTTAATAAAAAATAGGCGAAACGGAGGGGAGCATGGACCCCGTTAGACCTCATAAGGAGGCAAAACTCACGATATGTAATAGATTGAAAAGAGGTCTAACGGGGTGGACCCCGTTAGACCTTAGAAAGACAACGAAAAGGTCTAGCGGGACAAGAAAGGAGGTCTAACGGGGTGGATATATATTTTTTAAGACATGGCGAGGCAGAGGAGAAGAGTCCGGGCATGGAAGACAAAGATATACCCCTTACCTCAAAAGGCGCAGCGGCGATATCCGATATGAGTAGATTTTTGAAGAAAAAGCTTAAGGCCTTTGACCTTGTTCTGACCAGCCCCTTATTGAGGGCGCGGCAGACAGCCGACATAGTAAGCAGCATCCTCGATTGTAAAGGTCGGATTAAAGAATCCGACAACCTACTTGTGGGAAGCACCCCTTTAGAATTTTTAGATGAATTAAAGGGCTATAAGGGTATAAAACACCTGCTTGTTGTCGGTCATCAGCCCCACCTGGGTGTATGCGTAGCATACCTGACAGAGACAAGCGAGGAAGAGACAGGCATAAAGAAAGGCGGCTCGGCCCTAGTCAGCATAGATAGCCTGAAGAAGGGGAAAGGTAGACTCGTTTGGCTCAAGGCCCCCACTGATTTTAAATAATAAAAAAAATAGGGAGAGGTCCATCTTTCCGATAAGGAGGAGGACATGTTAAAAGAGATTATAAAAGAATTAAAGGAGCATGCCCCTTTTACCATAGTCGGCGCGATTACGGGTGTGGCAGTAATGGCACTTTTTAAGAATCTGCCTTCCGATATATCCTACAAAGTATTCTATACACTCCACCCCCTCCATGTGGTATTAAGCGCCCTTGTGACCGCATCTATATACGAACTTCACAAATGCGGCCGTATCAGAGGCAAATGCAACCTGTGGGTCCTTTTAGCCATCGGCTATGTCGGTTCGATAGGTATCGCAACTTTAAGTGACTCATTAATACCGTATATCGGGGAGATTCTGCTCGGCCTGCCTAACAAGGAAGTTCACATAGGTTTTATAGAGGAGTGGCATATCGTTAATCCTGCGGCGCTAATAGGCGTAGGGATTGCCTATTTCAGGCCGTCTACCAAAATCCCGCACTATGGACATGTCTTATTAAGCACCTGGGCTTCATTGTTTCATATGATAATGGCTCTAGGCGAGGGGATAAGCTGGTATTCTTACGTGATTATATTCGTATTCTTGTTTTTAGCGGTCTGGGTACCGTGTTGCGTAAGTGATATCGTATTTCCTCTTTTATTTGTGAAGACCAAGTAAGAAGGTTTAAGAGTATGAAGAATTTAGAGATGGCCCGGATATTCAACGAGATTGCCGATATGCTGGAGCTTCAGGATGAGAATCTTTTCAGGATAAGGGCATACCGAAGAGCGGCGTTAAATTTGGAATCTCTCGGCGAAGACCTCGAAGAGGTCGTCAGGCGTGACGAACTCCGAAAGATACCGGGAATAGGCGCGGACCTTGCGCTAAAGATAAAGACTTTTTTTGAGACCGGAAGGGTAGATTTTTATGAAAAGATTAAGAAGAAGACACCTGCGGTATTATTAGAGATGATTACCATACCGGGCATGGGTCCCAAGACGGCAAAGCTTTTATATAGTAAATTAAAGATAAGGAGCATCCCTGATCTTGAGAAGAAGGCGAGGGCGCATAAGATAAGCGGCCTCCCGGGCATTAAAGATAAGACAGAAGAGAATATAATAAAAGGCATAGAGTTTATTAAGAAGAAGAAAGGCAGGATGCTCTTATCCACAGCCGCTTATGCGGCCAATGAGGTGTTAGAGAGATTAAAAAGGCTAAAAGAGGTAAAGAAGATCTCGCCCGCGGGAAGCCTGCGCAGGCAGAAGGAGACCGTAAGGGATATAGACATTCTCGTCATATCGACCAAACCGGCTAAAGTCATGAAGACCTTTACCGCACTTCCCCAGGTAAAAGAGGTCTTGGCCCATGGCCCTACAAAATCGGGCATCCTTACCAAAGACGATATCCAGGTGGATGTCAGGGTCATGGAGAAGGGTTCCTTCGGCGCGGCATTAGTCTATTTTACCGGCTCCAAGGCGCATAATATACGCTTGAGAAAGCTCGCCATAGAAAAAGGCCTTAAGGTAAATGAGTACGGCGTCTTTAAGGGTAAGAGAGAAAAGAGGATTGCGGGAAAGACAGAAGGGGAAGTTTATGAATCGCTGGGGCTTGTCTACATACCGCCCGAATTAAGAGAAGACCAGGGAGAGATCGAGGCGGCCTTAGAGAAAAGACTGCCGAAGTTATTAGAGCTAAAAGATATAAAAGGCGATCTCCACGTCCATTCGGATTGGAGCGACGGCCGCTATTCCATAGAAGGTATGGCTGAGGCCGCAAGAAAAAGAGGATATGAATACATAGCCATTACTGACCATTCAAAGGGTTTAAAGATCGCAGGGGGCTTAAGCAATAAAGAGCGCCTGAAACAGATTGATGAGATTCACAGAATAAATAGGAGATTGAAAGGTATTAAGGTCCTCGCAGGCGCAGAGGTGGATATAAGAGACAATGGAAGCCTTGATTACAGCGACGATATTTTAAAAAAGCTCGATGTAGTGATAGCGGCCGTGCACAGCGGGTTCAAACAGCCAGGAGAGAAGCTTACTAAGAGAATCGTTACCGCCATGAAGAATAGATATGTAGACATAATCGCCCATCCCACCGGAAGGCTAATGGGTACAAGGGATGCTTACCAGATAGATACAGAAGAAGTCCTTAAAGTCGCCAAAGATACAGATACGGCCATAGAGATAAACGCATATCCGGAAAGGCTTGACCTTAACGATATAGGCTGCCGCCGCGCTAAGGAGTTAGGAGTTCTACTGGCCATCTCCACGGACGCCCATATAACAGAGCAGTTCGATAATATGCGCTATGGCGTAGGCGTCGCGAGAAGGGGCTGGCTTGAGAGAAGAGACGTCTTAAACACCCTCTCCTGGGATAAGGTAAGAGAGAGGCTTAAGGCTAAATAGTCCATAGAAATCTATGAATTACGATCCGTTTCAGAAAGAAGCCATAGAGCATATAAAAGAAGGTTATTCGGTTATAGTCTCAGCCCCGACCGGAGCGGGAAAGACCGTCATCGCCGAATATATCATCTGCGACTGTATTAAAAACAATACGAAGGTAATCTACACAGCCCCTATAAAGGCGCTCTCCAACCAGAAATTCCGTGACTTTTATGAAAACTTCGGCGATAAGATAGGATTGCTTACGGGCGACGTTAGCATAAACCCCCATGCCTCCGTCCTTATAATGACCACAGAGATATTTCGGAATAAACTGCTTGAGGAGAAGAGTGACCTCGGTAATTATTCCTGGATAATATTTGATGAGGTTCACTATATGGATGACTATGAACGCGGTTCCACATGGGAAGAGTCGCTTATATTTTTGCCTGAACATATGAATATGCTGGCTCTGTCTGCCACTATACCCAATATAGATGAACTTGCCGAATGGTTTCATTCGATACATAAAAGGCCGCTTAAAGTGGTAAAGGAAGAGAATAGGCCCGTACCCTTGCATTTCTTTTATCAGTGCGAAGGCCAAATTGTCGATGAAATAGAGAAACTGCTCCGCCTGCCCTCGCTCCGCACATCACAGAGTTTTGCAAGAACCGATAGAAGATATAAGACAAAGCCTAATAGGCCCACAGCCTTAATAAGGCACCTTTACGAGAACGATAGGCTTCCTTGTATATATTTTTCCTTTGGAAGGAGGCGTTGTGAATATTTGGCAGAGGAGATGCGCGATTTTTACCTTGTTAATAATAGTGAAAAAGAGAATTTAAAACTTGTTTATCAAGATTTATGCAGGAGGTTTGACCTCTTAGGAGAAAAGAGCGCTCTCATGCTGGGGCCGATTGTTGAAAGAGGCATAGCATATCACCATGCCGGTATGCTGCCGAGACTCAAAGAAGTAATTGAACGGCTTTTTACAAAGCGGCTTATCAAGGTTATATTCACAACAGAGACATTTGCCCTTGGCATAAATATGCCCGCGCGCACAGTGGTCTTTGATGAGCTGAGAAAATATCACGGCAGGTTTTTCGGCCCCCTTCGGACAAGGGATTTTTATCAGATGTCGGGCAGGGCGGGGAGGCGCGGTATAGACAAAGAGGGCTTTGTCTACAGCCGCATAAACCCCCGCTATACTTCATTTCAGGAGTTAAAAAAAATCATATACGGCCAACCGGAAAAGGTAACCAGCAGATTCAATGCCTCTTATGCCACCGTGCTTAATTTATATGAAAAATACAAAGAAGGCCTATGTGACATATATCCGCGGTCTTTTCATTATTACCAAAGAAAAGAGCGCTTCCGGCATAAGGCGCTTGAGCTGTTGCATTCAAAAGTTAAGATTTTAAGAGAGCTAAGATATATAAAGGATGAGCGCCTCACAGATAAAGGGAGGTTTGCAAGCAAGATCTACGGCTATGAGCTCTCTCTGGGCGAACTTTATGAAAAGGGGCTGCTTGAGGACCTTTCCGAAAGAGAACTCGGCATCCTCTGTCTGGCTGCTGTATATGAGCCGAGAAAGGGAAGTCTCAGGCCGCGGTTGTCCAAAAAGATTAGAGGATTATGCGATATAACAGAGAATGTCGTACATCGCCTTCACTTGAAAGAAAAAAGATATGGTATCACCCCATTAAGCAAAAGATACTGTTATTATCTTTCACCGTGCCTTGATGCGTGGATGAGAAAAGAAAGATTCGATAAAATCTTACAGCATACAAACGCGGATGAAGGTGAGGTAATACGCTTCTTTAGAATGAGCCTCCAGATACTACGGGAGATACTCGATACCCCGGTATCCCCGAGCCTCAAGGAAAAGATAGGAAAGACAATTAGTTTTATTAACAGAGACGTGATGGACACGGAGAGACAATTAAGAGAAAAACCACAACCTTTGTAGTTCCCCGGAACTATAAAGACAAAAGAGTAAAACTAATAAATACCAAGCTTTAAAATCATGAAAAAAGTTTAGTTTATTTAAACCCTTTTATATGCCCATTTTTAGCTTTAAAAGAGCTGTTTTTAATGGAAATTTAAACGGTCCCCCTCTCGCCTTAATTGACTTTAAATCTATAAAATTGTATAATAGTAAGAGAGGGTATTTAACGAAAAGTATGTATAATACAGGGGAAAAAGATGCGTAAGAATAAGAGAAAGGTTAATTATAAAGAGCTGGCCCGTAAGTATAATCTCCTGCAGGACCTTATGGAGTATACGCCGGATGTTATCTATTTTAAAGACGCAAAGGGCAGGCTTGTAATGGTCAACGAGGCCCACGCGAAGGGCCTGGGCCTTAAGCCGGAAGAGGTTGTGGGGAAGACGGACTTTGATATCCATTCCAAAAAGAGCGCCGAGAGAATGGTTAAGGACGACCTGCGCGTCATGAAGACCGGCAAGCCCATTATAGATAAGGTCGAACGCGCAACCAGGGCAGACGGCATAGATAACTACGTATCTACGACCAAGATCCCAAGGTATGATCGAAAAGGCAGAGTCATAGGCCTTATAGGTATAACAAGGGATATTACCCACCGCAAGCGGCTCGAACAGCTAAGAGAAGAGAAGGCACTCATAGAGAAGAAGCTTGAGGCCGCAGAAGAATTAAATAAGATAAAGTCTGAATTCGTTTCGGTGGTTTCGCATGAGTTGAGGACTCCGCTTGCGATCTTGAAAGAGTCCATCAGTCTTATTATTGATAGAACGTCGGGGAAGATAAACAGGAGACAGAAAAGGCTGCTTGATATAGCGGAGAGGAATATCGAACGCCTAAACGGCATAATAGAAGAGCTTCTTGATCTATCCAGAATAGAGAGCGGCAGATTCAAGCTGCGATATTCGCTGGTAGACCTTAATCAATTGCTTAAGGAACAGTCTCAATTTTTCATGAAACAGGCGCGGGAAAAAAGGATAAAACTGGAATACACCCTTCCCAAAAAACACGTAAACATCTTTATAGACGCCGGAAGGATAACTCAGGTAGTAACAAATCTCGTCAGTAATGCGATAAAATATACCGAACAGCACGGAAGCGTCAGGGTGGAACTCAAAGTATTGGAAAACAAGGTAAGGATCAGCGTGATAGACACGGGGACGGGCATCTCCAAGAAAGACCTATCCAGATTATTTAACAAGTTTGTGCAGGTTGCGCGGATGAGCGGCGCAGAGAAGAAAGGCGTAGGCCTGGGGCTTTCTATCGCAAAGGAGCTTGTGGAGAAACACAGCGGTGAAATTTGGGTCGAGTCAAAATTGGGCGTCGGAAGCAGATTCTATTTTACATTGCCCAGGTTTTACACGACAAGCATGTTGAATCACAAGGTAAGAGAGAGGATAAATAACCTATTAGCCAGGGATGCGTCAACGTATCTGGTGAATCTTCTTGTAGTTAATTATTCGGAATTTAAGAAGAAGATAAAATTGAGACCTGCGAATCTTGCCTCGAGCCTGAAAGATATTATTGAGAGAGCGTTTAAAAGACGCTGTAGGGCGGATATGGAGAGACCGGAGATAGTTCTGGAAGATATAAAGAAGGGCGAATACGGCATTATCTTACCGGATGCCGACGAAAAAACGGTTGCGGCAATATGCGGTTCTATTGAAGACGGTATTAAAAATTTCCTTTTAGAAAACAGCCTGAAGAGCGCATTCGTAAATTTGGGAGTCGCTTCCTATCCACAAAAGGAGACGCCGCATACGACCGGACAGCTCCTTGCCAATCTCAGCATTAAGAAGATATTTATAGGCGCTAATATAAGGCGTTTCAAGAGAGTCTTTTATAGTGTGAATGTAGAAGTACTCCTTCCCGGAGATAAGAAAGAGAGATCGCAGACGGTAGATATATCTGAAGGCGGAATCTGTTTTATAAGCACAAATCGCTTTAATATGAACGCAAAGATAAGTATCAGGATAAGACTCCCAGAGCATAAAAAACCGATATATACCGAGGCGCGCATTGCGTGGGTAAGGAATATTGGAAACATATCCCCGAAGGCAGAAAAGAGAAGGTATAAAGTGGGATTGGAATTTACCTCTTTGAAAAAGAGAGACAGAGGGGCCCTCTCAAAACTTGTGAAATCCGCCTCTGGAAGATAGTTGGAAGAAGAACCCTTCTCTCGCTATGTTTTTATGTGCCGCTCGATGTGCCGTATCAACTCATCGGTCTTTATCGGCTTAGCTATAAAAGGATGCCCCCCTATATTTCTGCACTCTTTGCCCAATTCTTCTTTGGTTACGGCCGCCGTCATAAACAAAAAAGGAATCCCTTTTAATACCGGATCCTCTTTTATTTGACCCCCTATTTCGCCGCCGCTTAATTGCGGCATCATTATATCGAGCAATATTAAATCAGGCATAAATGACTTAACGGCGGCAAGGGCGTGGTTTCCCTGATTCTCCGTCTTTATTTCGTATCTTCCGGTCTTCTCGAGGCTTTTCTTTAAGACCTTTGTTAAATCC
>JADHWH010000039.1 GCA_016783555.1 Candidatus Omnitrophota bacterium
GAGCCGCCGTTATTCTTTAATTCGCCTAATATCTCCCCATATCTTTCTGGGTTGCATATGACGGCGACCGAACGGAAATTCTTGGCCGCGCTCCTGAGCATAGAAGGCCCCCCTATATCTATATTCTCTATAGCCTCTTCGAAATGCACATTCGGCTTCTCTATGGTCTTTTTGAAAGGATAGAGATTCACTACTACCATATCAATAAGCTCGATCCCGTGTTTCTTTACCTGTTCCATGTGCTCATCCTTCTCCCGCAGCGCAAGGAGCGCCCCGTGCACCTTTGGGTGCAGAGTCTTGACCCTGCCGTCAAGCATCTCGGGAAAGCCTGTGTAGCTCGAAACATCCCTTACGGGTATACCCAGGCTGGAAATCTTCTTTGCGGTCCCTCCTGTCGAGAGTATCTCGACCCCGAGTTCATTAAGTCCTTTTACAAAATCATCCAATCCCTTCTTGTCAGATACGCTTATGAGCGCTCTTTTTATCTTTAGCATAAAACCCTCCTCTTTAAATCCGAAGCACGAAATCCGAAATTCGAAACAAGTCCGAATTACCAAAATCCGAATGACCAAAACCAAATGTTTCTAACATTTGAAAATTCGAATTTCGAATTTGTTTCGGATTTCGATATTCGGATTTCGAATTTTACACATTAAAACGGAAATTTATTATATCCCCATCCTGCACAACGTACTCTTTTCCCTCAACCTTAAAAAACCCTTTCTCTTTAGCCGCTTGCAGAGAGCCGCACTCCTTGAAATCCTTGAAGTTTACCACTTCCGCACGTATAAAACCGCGTCTTATATCTGTGTGTATCTTACCGGCGGCATCGAGGGCCGCGGTGGACCTTTTTATCATCCAGCTTCGCGTCTCATTCCCTTTTGTCGTATAAAAATGTATAAGATCCAGCATCTCATAGGAGACCTGGATAAATTTCTCCCTGGCCGACTTTTTTATTCCGGATTCTTTTAAGAATGCCGGCCTTTCGTCTTCCGGCAATTCCGATATCTCGCTTTCTACCTTGCCGCAGAATTCAATTAATTTCAAGCCCTTTTTACCGACATACTCCTCCATAGACCCGGAAGTCTCTTTTCCTATCTGCTCTTCAGCAATATTAGAGATTACGATAAAGGGCCTGCGCGACAGAAATTGATATCCGGCAATGAGCTTCTCCTGTTGAGGCGTCAAATCCAAAAAGCGAAGCTCCTCTTCTTCTTCTAACGACTTTTTGCAAAGAAGGAGAACTGCGTATTCGTTCTTTAGGTCCGCGATGCCCCTCTTAAGCTCCTTCTCTATCTTTGCTATGCGCTTTTGTATGGCTTCGAGGTCCCTCAGGATCAAGTCTGCTTCAAAATCTTTCAGGTCTTTTAAGATATCCCGATCTTGAAATGTCCCCACGCAATAGATAAGGGCGTCGAGTTCCTGTATGTGGGCCGGGTTGTAACCCGGCATATCGAGGAAGGTTATCTCGGAGTATGTAATCTTTTTGGGCTTAATAACCGATGCTATAAAATCCAGGCGTTCGTCAGGGATAAAGATAGTGCCCAGATGCGGTTTGGTGAAATCGCGCTCTTCGGCAGATTTTTGTGTGATTGAGTTAAATACAGTGGACTTTCCGCTACCGGGAAGACCTACTATTCCTATCTTCATTTTAAGCCGACTCTTATATTATTGATACTTAACAAAAAGCTCCATAAGCTGGTGGCCGGTCAATTCCCCGAGCGAACCATTCCTGGAATTGCCTTCTCCAAAACTATCCATACCGTCGTACTCTCTTACATTGCCACCGCATATAAAAAGCGGCACGGGATCGTCTGAATGGGCCTTGATCTTACAGGGGGTTGAATGGTCAGCGGTTACAGCTATTAATGTATCAGAAAGATTGATCCGCGCAAGGAGCCTTCCAAAGAAATATTCATCTATGCTCTCTATAGACTCAACCTTCTTTTTAAAATCACCGTCGTGGGCCGGTTCATCGGGCCCTTTTATATGTATATAAAGCGCGTCGTAAATTTCCATGGCCTCCACTACCTTTTGGGCGCGGAGAGGATAATCTTCTTCTGCCTCGCCCGTAGGAAGCGGGATCTCCACTATATCCATCCCTGTAAGAAGCGCGATACCCCTCTCTACAGGCATCTCGACAAAGCAGCCGAATTTAAGATTGAACTTCTTATTTATATCAGGAAATTTAGGGAGGCTGTCTCCTCCGTCCCGCGTGAGTATGAGATTTCCCGGAAGTTTTTTCTCTTCTACGCGTTTTTTATTAACAGGCGAGAGATCAAGGACCTCGCTTGACTTTTTAACAAACTCGTTTGTGAGATTAGCGGCGTCTATGGCCTTTTTGTTATTCTCATTTCCCTCGGTAGGCTTGCACTCCATTATTATGTTCTCGAACTTTTCCTTTGCTACTCCATAGACACCCTCTCTATCGTAAGCCGGGTCTGTATTGCTCACCTCGGCGGAGAGTCCGCCGCTCTTCTTAATGACAAGCACTCCCCTATGACCGATTGTGTTTTTAAATTCGAAATGGGCATCGGTAAGCTTTACTTTCCTGTTTACCTCGTCTGCGAGGGCGGTCGCCTCTTTTGTGGTAAGGCTCCTCCCGACGCGCCTGTCTATGATTTTATTGGATGTTGCCTCTCCTGTCGCAAAATTCACCCGATAAGCCAGATCGCCGTCATTTACATCCAGGCCGACCGCAAAGCTCTCAAGCGGACCCCGGCCCGTATAATACTTATGAGCCTCATAACCGAGTATGCTGATTACGGCGACATCCGATTCCGGGGCGATACCCTTGCCGACAGTGTATACAGAGCCCATCTTTGCCAATTTTGCCAATCTATCCATATTGCGCTTACGCGCGGCCTCAAGGGGGGTTTTATTGCCAAGTTCCTTTATCGGTCTGTCTCCGAGGCCGTCAAGCACAATATAAAGCAGCTTCTTCATCCCGTTAGACCTCCTTGTAAAACCCCGTTAGAAAGGTCTAACGGGATTCATTATATTACCTCCTAATAGCAGATATAATTATATCAAATAAAGATGATATGTCAATGCGAGAAAGGGGTAAATCTAGAATTTGCGCTTTCTCTCCGATAACAAGAGGATATTCCTCAATGCCTCTGTGTTAGGTGCTTCTGTCCAGTTCTTCTCGAACTCCTTATCCTGTGCAATCTGGGCAATGGCGGCTAAAGCGCGTAGGTGGAAGTTTCGCTCGTCGCGCGAACCGGCGAGGACAAATATGGTGTGGACGGGCTGGCCTGCGCCCGGAAAGATTATGCCTTTTTTACAGCGGACTACAAGGATATCGAATTTTTTCCTTCCTTCGACTATGATGTGGGGAATGGCAAGGCCGGGAGCGATTACGGTGCTTGTCTCTTTCTCCCTCTTCATAAAAAGTCTGAAAATCTTATCTTCTGTTATATCCAATCGCCTGGACAGGATATCAGATATCACCCTAAATACATCTTCCGCGGTAGGATTGTCAGCCGGCGGATCATAATCCAGGATTTCACACTTCTTTATAAGCAGGTCAAACCTGTCCTCGATGATCTCATCTCTCTCGATAATTATATCCCGCAGCTCCTCAGGTAATGTTGCCTCAACAAGCTCTTTGGCGGTAATCCTCTCTATAACGTGGACCAGCGCCGCCTGCCGTTTAACCCTCTTTCTGGCATAGATAAAATACCAAAAAAGTGCGCAAAGTACGAAGACCCCTGTTATGACAAGAGGGGTTCTCCCCATCATAAATATAAGAAAGATATATCCTATAATCCCCAATAGTTGTATCCAGGGATAGAGAGGAGAGAGAAACTTCGGCCTGTAGCTTTGGATCCTGCTTTCTCTCATAACGATGATAGAGAGATTGACGAATATAAAGAGAAGGATCTTCAAGGTGGACGCAGTCTTTACAAGATCCTCGAGACTTAAAAATAGTATAACCGTTATCATAAAAGCCGAAGTGGCGATTATGGATATATACGGCGTTCTCGTCTTCTGGTTTATTTTGCGTAAAAAGGCGGGCAGAAGAGCGTCTCTCGCCATAGCCATGGAACTTCTCGATGCGGCGAGTATTCCGGCATTGGCGGTCGTAACAAACGCCAGTAAAGCGGCGAATGCGAGCACGGCAGATCCCGTAGTACCCATAAATTTACTCGCGCCGAGAGAGATCGGCGTAATTGAACTAGCGAGTTCTTCTGACTTTAGCAATCCCACTGTTATGAAGATAACGGCGGCGTATAAGACTATTACAAAACTAAAGGCGAGAAACATCCCCAGCGGCATGTTGCGCCCCGGGTCCTTCACTTCTTCGGCGGCGGCGGATATCTTAGTAAGGCCTCCGAAAGAGACGAAGACCAACCCCGCGGTAGCAAAGACGGAACCCAGACCAAAAGGCATAAAGGGTTGAAAATTCTGCGGATGAATAAATAAAAAACCGCGCATAACATAAAGAAGCAATATGACTATAAGAATAGGTACTAAAAATATTTGAAACCTTCCTGTATGTTTAACTCCCGCTATATTTACAACCATAAAAAAGAGACAGCTTCCCACGGCTATAAGCTTAATCTGAGTTTCAGTAATAGCGGGGTAAATAAGGATAGCGAATATACCTATTCCCACTAAAGCGAAGGCGCTCTTAAAACTCAAAGAGAACCAGCTGGCAAGCCCTCCTATGGTCCCTACCGGCGCGCCCATGGACCTCTCGATAAAAAAATAGTCGCCGCCGGCCTTAGGCATTGCGGTAGCGAGTTCCGCTTTAGCAAGCACGGACGGCAAGACTAAAATACCCGCGAGGACATAGGAGAGCATGCATGCGGGTCCGGCCTTTGAAAAAGCAATGGCGGGTAAGATAAACAATCCGGAGCTGATCATCGCTCCGGATGCTATACAGAAGACATCTAAAAGGCCTAACTCTTTTTTCAGCTTTTCTTCCACAATACTCTTTATCTTCCTCTTCCCCCTCACCCTATCCCTCTCCCCCTTCGGGGGAGAGGGAATTTCTTATAACCTATTATCCGCATTTAGAATATCCGCAGGCGCGGCATACCGTACAACCCTCTACATGGCGCAGCGCCCCGCCGCAATCCGGGCATACACCCACCACATTGCCCAGCTTCACTCCGCCTTTTCCCATATAAATATCGAAATCAGTCTGCTTATTGGTGACCTTGGCCTCTTTTTGATCGCACAGTCTCTTCTCTACAGCCCTGGCGATGGCGTCGGAACAGGAGAATATCCGGCCTCCTTTTTCCCAGCTCGGAGACGGGCATCTTATTCCGCGCAGCTGATCCACTATCGCCTTCACGTCAATGCCCGACCTGAACGCCAGCGAGACAAGTCTTCCTATAGCCTCAAGTTGGCTGGCCGCGCACCCTCCGGCCTTGCCCATCTGCATAAATACCTCGAACGGATGACCTCCCTCGTCCTCGTTTATGGTGACATAAAGGTTGCCGCATCCGGTCCCGACCTTCGTGGTAGTCCCCTTAACCACGGTCGGTCTGGGTTTGGGCCTTATCTTCTCGCCGTACGCCTGCTCGACCTTCCCGGCTTTTGCCTTATCCGCCTTAACCTCTCCGACATTCAATACCTGCTCTTCCCTGGACTTATCTCTATAGATAGTTACGCCTTTACAGTTGAGCTTAAAGGCGAGTTTATATGTCTTCTCTATATCGCTAATCGTAGCCTCTTGAGGGAAGTTTATGGTCTTCGATACGGCATTATCCGTATATCTCTGAAATGCGGCCTGTATCTTTATATGCCATTCGGGAGAGATATCATGCGATGTAATAAAGACCCTCTTTATCTCTTGAGGCACCTCGATAAGGTCTTGTATACCACCCGTCTTGGCAATCTTCTTCATGAGTTCTTCAGAGTAAAAACCCCTCTCCTCGGCAACCCTCTTAAATTCCTCATTGACTTCGGGAAGCCTCTCTTTGTCCATCACCTCTTTATAATAGACCAGCGCAAATAACGGCTCGATGCCGCTCGAGCAGCCCGCGATAATTGATAGGCTGCCCGTAGGGGCTATTGTGGTCAGCGTCGCGTTTCTAGGCTTCGGGCCATCGGGTACATTATATATACTATTCTCAAAATTCGGAAAGGTCCCTCTCTTTTCTGCAAGTTCGGATGAGGTGATAGCTGCCTCATCGCGCACAAATTTCATAACCTTCTCGGCTATAGAGACTGCGTCGTCGGCATTGTAGGGGATACCCAGCTTAATAAGCATATCCGCAAAACCCATCACCCCGAGACCTATCTTGCGGTTTGAGCTTGTCATCTCCTCGATATCCTTTAAAGGGAACTTATTCATATCGATAACATTATCGAGAAAATGGACCGCCGTCTTCACGGTCTTGCTGAGCCTGTTCCAATCGATCTCCCCGTCAGTAACCATCCTGGAAAGATTGACGCTGCCAAGATTGCAGGATTCATACGGCAAGAGTATCTGCTCGCCGCAGGGGTTAGTCGATTCGTATAAGCCGATCTTGGGCGTCGGGTTAAACTGATTCATCCTATCGATGAATATAATGCCCGGTTCCCCGTTTTTCCACGCCATCTTCACAATCTTATTGAAGACTTCCCGGGCCTTCAGTCTTTTGACGGTCTTCTTTGTGTGAGGATCTATAAGTTCGTATTCTTCGTCCTTTTCTACCCTTTCCATAAAATCATCTGTGATGGTCACGGATATGTTAAAATTATTTATATCCGTGTCGTTCTCCTTGCAGGTTATAAATTCTAAAATATCCGGATGGTCTATCCTTAAGATACCCATATTGGCCCCGCGTCTCGTGCCCCCCTGCTTCACGGCCTGGGTTGCCGCGTCAAAGACCTTAAGAAACGAAACGGGTCCGCTTGCTACTCCGCCGGTTGACTTCACCTGGCTGCTCTTTGGGCGCAGTCTCGAAAAACTGAAGCCCGTACCTCCCCCCGATTTATGTATAAGGCTTGTCTGCTTTATGGTTTCGAATATAGACTCCATGGAATCTTCTATGGGAAGGACAAAACAGGCGCTTAATTGCTGGAGGTCTCTTCCCGCGTTCATAAGCGTAGGGGAATTCGGCAGGAATCCCAGATCTGTCATTGCCGAGAAGAACTCATTTGTCGTCTCATCAACATCCGCGCCTTCATCGTAACTACAGTCTGCCTGCGCAATGTTCTTTGCGACACGGAGAAATAGCTCATAAGGCTTTTCTATCACTTTTCCCTTAAGGTCTTTTTTAAGATAGCGCCTTTCAAGGACCTTTTTTGAATTTTTGGTAAGCTTTAGATTGGCATCAACAGACAACGGCATAGATCCCCCTCTTTTTTAATAAGTATTAAGAAATATTCCAATAAAATACCTTCTTAGTTTATCAGGATAAATTACGGGCTGAATATATTTTAAACTAGAAGGTCACTTCAGCTTTACACGTCAAAGTATAACATAAAAAGAATTCGTTGTCAAGGGCGCAAGAATACAATATATTGTATTTTTAAAAGCGGCTTACCACATTATATTGAGAAACGGCCTCCGACGGCACGGCCATCTTACTTCTTCAATCTTGAAGGAATTGCGTCTCTCCACGTATCGCTCAATTCTGCCAAGGGGAGATTTATTCTGGTCTGCTGGCCGTCCTGAAGCGTAAATTTCTCTCCGCCGACATTCCCCAGGACTCTACACGGGACCGAATGCCTCTCCGCTATCTTTTTTAAAGCGCTCAAGTTTTTTTCGTTTAAAGAGAGGATTATTCTGGACGGCGCTTCGCCAAATAGGATTTCATCTGCTCTTATATCACCCTCTTTTAGACCATCTATTTTTACAGTAGCTCCCAGCATACCGGCGGAATTCGTAATACATGATTCGGCCAGGGCTACAGCCAATCCCCCTTCCGAGCAGTCATGCGCGGAGTTAATTATATCCGCGTCGATTGCCTCGAGGCACGCCTTCTGGACATTTCTCTCCCTATCCATCTCTATCTGGGGATCGCCCTTCTTCAGATTATGGACCAAGTATAGATATTCACTGCCTGAAAGATCGGCGGTGTTCTCTCCTAACAGGACTATCGCGTCCCCTCTATTCTTAAAATTTTGAGTAACGCGTTTGGCCGCATCGTCTATAAGCCCTACCATCCCAACCATAGGAGTCGGGTCCACCGCTCCGCGGGGATTTTCGTTGTAAAAACTTACGTTGCCGCTTATGACGGGTATAGAGAGAGCCTTGCAGGCATCGGCCAATCCCTCTATGCATTTCGTAAACTGCCAGTAGTTCTCGGGTTTCATGGGGTTGCCGAAATTCAGCCCGTCGGTAATCGCCAGGGGCCTGCCGCCCGTGCAGACTATATTTCTCGCTGCCTCCGCCACCGCCATCATGGCCCCATGGTACGGATTCAGGTAACAATATCTGCCGTTGCAGTCTACGCTTATCGCCAGCGCTTTTTTAGTTCCCTTGACCTTTATCACTGCGGCGTCCGCGGAACCGGCATTCACATCGACTATATCCTTATCCGCATAGGCAAATTTAGTGTATGCCCACACCTTACTCGCAATAGTCGGTGCGTCGAGTAAACTCAATAAGACCTTGTTGAAATCATCCGGTTCTTTTAACGATTGGCGGGCAATTTTTTGCGTATCCTTCAAGTAGGCCGGTTCTTTTACATCCCTTTTGTAAAGCGGGGCCTTTTTGGTAAGCGCTTCGGCGGGAATCTCGCAGACCACAACACCGTTCTCTTTAACCCGCATCATGCCGCCATCGGTAACCCTGCCGATCTCTACCGCGTTTATATTCCACTTCTTTAATATATCAAGGGCCTCTTTTTCTCTTCCTTTCTTTAAGATAGCGAGCATCCTCTCCTGTGATTCTGATAAGAGGATTTCGTAAGGCGTCATATTCTTTTCGCACTGCGGCACTAAGGAGACATCTATCTCCACACCTGTTCCGCTCCTGGAGGCTGTTTCGCATGTAGAGCAGGTGAGGCCGGCCGCGCCCATATCCTGCATTCCGACCACAAGGCCTCCTTCTATCAATTCAAGGCATGCCTCTCTAAGCCGCCTTCCGAGCTCAGCGTCGCCTATGGCAACTGCGCTCTTGCTTGACGCCGACTCTTCCGTTATCTCTTTTGACGCAAAACTGGCTCCTCCTACACCGTCTCTGCCTGTATCCCTTCCTATATAATATACGGCGTTTCCCACTCCATAAGCGGTGCCCCTTACAATATTCTTCACTTTTGCGATCCCTACAACAAACGCGTTGACAAGAGGATTTCCTTCGTAGCTTTCGTCAAAATAGCTATCTCCGCCAACAGCATTGACCTTTGCCGTATTCGCGTAATGTGCAAGCCCTCTTATGACTTCCTTAAAAAGGAATTTAACCCGTTCATTATCTAGGCTTCCAAACCTCAGTGCCCCCAGGCCGGCAACAGGTCTTGCGCCTGTAGTGAATATATCTCTCAGGCAGCCTCCTATCCCGGTCGCGGAGGCCTCAAAGGGCTCAACGGCTGAAGGATGGTTGTGGGATTCTATTTTGAACGCGACGCCCAGCCCGTCGCCTATATCAACAATGCCGCAGTTCTCTTCTCCGGCCTTGACCAGCACATTCTTGCCATTCGTTGGAAAGAGTTTAAAAAGCCCCCTTGAATTCTTATAACTGCAGTGCTCCGACCACATAGCCGAGAATACGCCGAGTTCCGTCATGTTCGGATCCCTGCCCATCAACTCCTTTATCTTACTAAACTCCTCTTCCGTAAGCCCCATCTCCTTTGCAAGCTCGATATTTACCTTTACTGTCTGCTCCATCCCATCCTCCTCTGCTTTGCTCTTTTTCTCTCTACCCGCAAGGGGTAATTACCTGTAAAGCATGCCGTGCAGAAAGATTTTTTGTCTACCGGCATCGCCTCCAGCATCCTCTCAATACTCAAATAGGCCAGGCTGTTCAACCCTATAAATCTTCTTATCTTTTCTATGGAATGCGAAGACGCTATAAGTTCTTCTTTGGTAGGAAAGTCTATGCCAAAAAAACACGGGCTCACAAGCGGCGGACAGCTTACCCTCATATGCACTTCTCTTGCGCCCGCCTCCCGCAGTGTCTTCATCCTTACCCGTGAGGTCGTGCCTCTTACTATCGAATCTTCGACGATAACAACCTTTTTTCCTTTTACAACCTCTCTTACGGGATTGAGCTTTATCTTAACCCCCAAGTTCCTTATCTTCTGCGAGGGCTGTATAAATGTCCTTCCGATATAGTGGTTTCTTATTATGCCCATTTCAAAAGGGATCCCCGACTCTTGGGCAAAACCCAATGCCGCGCAGTTTCCGGAATCGGGTATAGGCAGGACCAGGTCCGCGTCCACCGGATGCTCGCGCGCCAATTGCCTGCCGAGCTCTTTTCTCACCTCATAAACGCTTGATCCGCACATGCGGCTATCAGGCCTGGAAAAATATATAAATTCAAATATGCACTTTGCAGGCGCCACTTTTCGAAAAGGTTTCACTGACTGAAGGCCTCTTTTATTTATAAACAAAACCTCCCCCGGTTCTACCTCTCTGATATACTCGGCCTGAATCAAATCAAATGCGCAGCTCTCTGACGCAATTACATACGCGCCGTCCAATCTTCCTATAGAGAGGGGCCTGAAACCGTAAGGGTCTCTCGCCGCAACCATCTGGTCTTGCGTCAATATAGCAAGCGAAAACGCCCCTTTTATACTCTTCAGAGCAGATAAGAGACGCTTTTTAAAATTGCCCTTCTCCCTGGCCAGCAGGTGGACGATAACTTCGGAATCCATGCTCGACTGGAAGATGGTGCCTTTCTTTTCCAAT
Organism: Candidatus Omnitrophota bacterium; assembly: GCA_016783555.1. Taxonomy (GTDB): domain Bacteria; phylum Omnitrophota; class Gorgyraeia; order JABMRJ01; family JABMRJ01; genus BS750m-G22. The sequence goes on from JADHWH010000039.1 coordinate 10,795, forward strand.
CTTTCTCTGAGGCTATGGGTATTGATTAAATTTCCGTTGTGCGCTACAGCTACAAAGCCGTCAGAATATTCAACCAAGAACGGCTGGGCGTTTTTGATTATTGAGGGACCGGTCGTAGAATAACGCACGTGGCCTATAGCCATATCCCCTTTTAGGGGCTTGAGATTCTCTTCATTAAAGATATCCGAAACCAGCCCCATGCCCCTGTGGCATCTTATCTCTCTCTTATTGAAAACGGCTATGCCGCTTGACTCCTGACCTCTGTGCTGTAATGCATAAAGCCCCAGGTAGGTAAGCCTTGCCGCGTCTTTATGGCCGTATATACCAAAAACCCCGCAATCTTCTTTTATTTTGCTATGCATAGTTATACTAAATTAAAAAACGTTCCCGCCTTTCATAGACCATTGAGAACGTCTTTGTTCTTTTTAATACAAACACCATATTGTATTTTACGAAATAATTATACATTGCCCTGTCTCTAAAGTCAAGAGGAACTTTCAAAGGAACTCTCAAAAAATATTTTTCTACTGTTTGCGGCGGAAATTTTTCGTCATTCCCACTCTATAGTGCTGGGTGGTTTACTGGATATGTCGTAAACAACCCTATTTACGCCCCTCACCTCATTAATGATTCTGCTGGATACCCCCGCCAATAAATCCTGCGGCAGCCTTACCCAATCGGCGGTCATGCCGTCTAAGCTCTTCACGGCGCGGATAGCTATTACATTCTCATACGTGCGCTCATCGCCCATTACGCCCACCGTCTTTATCGGTAAAAGCACGGCAAAGCTCTGCCAGATATCCCTATAAAGGTCTTTTCTTTTTATCTCCTCTATAACTATCTTATCAGCCTTACGCAATATATCAAGTCTGTATTTGGTGACCTTTCCTATAATCCTCACCGCAAGGCCCGGCCCCGGGAATGGCTGCCTGTGTATTATCTCATCGGGCAATCCCAATTCCCTGCCCACCAATCTTACCTCGTCCTTAAAGAGATACTTAAACGGCTCTATAAGGCGGAGCTTCATCCTGGCGGGAAGCCCGCCGACGTTATGATGGGTCTTTATAGTAGCTGAAGGGCCTCCGAACGATGAACGGCTCTCAATTAAATCAGGATAGAGGGTGCCCTGGGCCAGGAACTTTATTCCGCCAAGCCTCTTTGCCTCCTTTTCAAAGACCCTGATAAATTCCCTTCCTATTATCTTTCTCTTCTTCTCAGGATCTACTACGTCTTTTAAAGCGCCTAAAAAACCCTCTTCCGCATCGACGCACCTTAAATTTATGTGATAGTGTCTCTTAAACACCTCGACAATCCTTTCTGACTCGCCCGCGCGAAGAAGGCCGTTGTTTACGAATATGCAGGTGAGCCTCTCTTTTACCGCTCTTCGCAGCAAGACCGACAAGACCGAAGAGTCGACGCCTCCGCTTAAGGCCAGCATCACTTTACCCTTTCCTGTTTCTTTCTTTATATTAGCCGCAGCCTCTCTCACAAAAGAAGTCATCGTCCAGTTGCCCTTTGCGCCGCATATCTTAAGTATAAAATTCTTGATAATCTTCTTCCCATCTTCGGTATGAACTACCTCGGGATGAAACTGCACGCCGTAAAGCTTCTTATCTTTTTGCTCCATTGAGGCTATCGGAGAATTTTTCGTATATCCTATTATCCTGAAACGCGCAGGCAGTTTCGTAACCTCGTCTCCGTGGCTCATCCAAACCTGCGTCTTTCCGACAAGGCCGCTTAATAAGGGATTCTTTGCCTTTACCTTAAGCCGGGCGTAACCATATTCACGCCTCTTTGCCTTCTCTACCCCTCCGCCGAATGTCTTTGACATAAGCTGCATCCCGTAGCATATCCCTAAAATCGGTATACCCAGATTAAATATCTCTCTGTCGCAACGGGGGCTCTTTGAGAACCTTACACTCGCGGGCCCTCCGGACAGGATTATTCCTTTAGGGCGCTTTTTTAGAATTTCCCGGGCCTTTACATCATGGGGAAATATCTCGCTAAAGACATGACTCTCTCTCACTCTGCGGGCTATTAACTGCGTATACTGCGAACCAAAGTCCAATATAGCGATTGTATCGAAACCTCTCTTCATATCCTCTCTCTCAAGCGCACACTAAAGTGTGCGCTACAGCTGTTAAAAACTTTGTAGGGCACGCTTAAGCGTGCCCTACGGTTGTGGATAACTATACCAGACTCATAAAAATTGGTATGGTTATAATGCTAAATAGCGTCGTAAAGAATACGCCGCTTGCCGCCAGGTCATAATCTCCGCCGAATCTCTTTGCCATAAGCGGGCTTGAGGAGGCCGACGGCATACATGCCTGGAGTACTATTATCGAACGCATCAAGGGGGAGATATCCCCAAAACATTTAGCCAGGCTTAAAAATATTAACGGTATTAATACAAGCCTCGCAAAGACAATAGAAAAAATTTCTTTTAAATCGCCGCCTTGCCTGAATTTTCCGGTAGCGAGAATAGCCCCTACCACCAAAAGCGCAAGCGGAATAGTGGCATTTCCTAAGATCCTTGAGGCATCCAACAGAAGATGCGGCACTCTTACGCTTGAGAGGCCGAGGATCAATCCCAATCCCAGGGCGACGGTGCCGGGGTTTATCAAGTTCTTAATCGCATTAACGCCGCCGGAAGAGTCCTTCCCGCTAAGAAGCCACACCCCAAGCGTCCAGTAAAGTAGATTAAACCCGAGATTGAATATTACGATCGTAAGGACGCCCTCCTCGCCGAAGAGCGCAAACGCGATAGGTATCGCAAAGAAGCCTGAATTCTGAAAACTTATAAGAAAGGTAAATGTATTTTTTCTCTTACGGTCCAGCTTTAAGAGTGCGCCCAATATCCTGCTTATCACATATCCGACGCCGATTATAAGTACCGCGAAAAGCGGCGCCTTCCATAAAGATAAAAAAACCTCCTTATTGCATTTTGTCGAGAGGACATATATAAAAAGGAATGGCAGCGTGACGCTCAGTACAATCTTGCAGAGGCTGTCAAGGGCTTCGTCGGTTATAACCTTCCTGGCTCTCGCCACGGCCCCTACCGCCAGCATGAAAAAGAGTGCTCCCACCTTGGTCAACACCTGAATAATCATTGGAGGGATATAATTATAACAGATATAAGGATATTGTCAAATGCTGCGTTTTTCGATAAAGATGCGGTGCCACAACTCAAAACTCAGGAGGGCCCATATCCTGTGGGTATGGTCTTCTCTTCTCCCCTGGTGCATTTTTAAGAGCCCTTCTATGTAATCCCTGGAAAAGAGCCCTCTATCAAGCGATTTTGTATCAAGCAGCATATCTTCTACAAAACCTTTCAGCTCATTCCTAAACCACTCGCCGACCGGTATGCTGAACCCCTTCTTCTTTCTATTCAAAAAAGCGATGGGAATCTCTCTGCCGAAAGTTTTCTTCAGGATATACTTCGATGTAAGGCCGTTTAGTTTATACTTGAGGGGCAGTGAAGCGGCAAATTCCATAACCTTATGGTCTAAAAACGGCGAACGCCCTTCAAGGGAGCTCGCCATAGTCGCTATATCAATCTTGACCAAGAGGTCCTCAGGCAGATAGCTTCTTGTATCTACGCTGATCATCCTCTCTGTGGGATCCGACGCGTCTGACTGTTCAAATATATCATGAAGGTACTTTCTCGGCTTATGGCGTTCGATGAGCCTCTCCGTGATATCAGTATAAAGGCCCCTTTTATGGCTCTCTGTAAAAAAACTTAGCCAGTTAAAATACGCGCTTTCGAGGTCCGGGTTATCCATAAGCCCCGCGAAAAACCTTCTTCCGTACGGACAGAATCTGCTTGTCCTATACCCCATCTTTAATAGTCCTTTGGGCGCATTCTTAAAAAGGCGCGCCAATTTTATCCCGGTATAGCGCGGATAACCCGCGAATGATTCATCGCCCCCGTCCCCGTTTAACGCGACCGTTACAAATTCCCTCGCTATCTTTGAGACATAATATGTAGGTATGCATGAGGAATCGCCGAACGGCTGCTCATAATGCCATGCCAATTTAGGGAGGACCTCGAGCGCCTTCGGCTTTATGATAAACTCCTTATGGTCTGTATTGTATCTTTTTGAGATGAACCTCGCGTATTTAAGCTCATTGTGGGACTCCTCTGTAAATCCTATGGAGAATGTCTTTACTTTCTTTGATGAAAATTTACTCATAAGGGCCACTATACAGCTTGAGTCTACGCCGCCGCTTAAGAATGCCCCTAAGGGTACGTCGCTTATGAGTCTCATCTTTGTTGCCTCGCCCAATAACTCATAAAGCCTATCCTGGCATTCGGTAATATTATAGGGCGTCTTATATTTATAACTAAGACGCCAATATCTCTCTATCCTGGTATTGTCGCCGTCATGTATAAGATAGTGCGCGGGCGGCAATTTCTTTATCCCTTTATATATAGTAAGGGGGCTCGGGACATAACCTAACGACAGATAGGCATCCAGAGACTCAAGATCAAGCTCCCTTTTTATGGATTCATTCTCCAGTATAGACTTTATCTCTGAGCCAAAGAGGAAGATACCGTTACCATGGAAATATACTACGGGTTTTTGGCCTATTCTGTCTCTGGCAAGAAAGATCCTCTCTTTTTTTACATCCCATATGCAGAAGGCGAACATACCCCTTAAATCATCGAGGCACTTCTCGCCCTTCTCTTCATAAAGATGAATTATAACTTCTGTATCGCTCTTTGTGGAAAACCTATGGCCCTTTCCGATAAGCTCCTCTCTTAATTCAGGAAAGTTATATATCTCGCCGTTATGGACTATCCATATGGTCTTATCTTCGTTGCTCATCGGCTGGTGGCCGCTTTCAAGATCTATAATGCTTAACCTTCTATGGCCTAAGCCTACTTTTAGTTTCGTGTTGGGATTATGCTGCCGCGACAGATACAATCCCTCATCATCCGGGCCGCGGTGCTTTAAGATATCTCTCATCCGTTTGAGGGTATCCGGGTTGATTAAATTGTCCTTGAAACTCGCTATACCAGCTATTCCACACATCTTTCTACCGTCCGTTTTTTAAATAGCCCTACTTTTTGCTCATTGTTTTTTTAGATAGACCATTAATAATGATATTGCGACTGGCGTTACGCCGGATATGCGCGAGGCCTGGCCAACCGAGACAGGCCGGAATCTGCCCAGCTTCTCTTTTATCTCGTTGGAGAGGCCCCTTATCGAAGAAAAATCTAAATCAGCGGGTATCCTTATCTTCTCGATCTTCTTAAAGTTCTTTATATCGCGGTCCTGGCGATCGACAAAACCTTTGTACTTTATCTCTACTTCTATCTCGGAGATCTCAGACCTGCCGAGTCTGCTTTCGAGCCCGGCTATCTCTCTATAGGATACATGGGGCCTTTTTAAAAGCCTGTCAAGCCCTGCCTCTCTCAGCCTACTAAGTTCCCTGTCGATATTCTCTCTCTTTCGCCGCATCCTATCGTATCCTTCTTTTTCCAGAAGACCTGCCTCATAACCGATCTTACTCAACCTTAAATCGGCATTGTCTTCGCGCAAGACTAATCTATACTCCGCGCGGGAGGTGAACATCCTGTACGGCTCATCCGTCCCTTTGGTCACAAGGTCGTCTATCAGAACGCCTATGTATGCCTGGGAACGGTCGAGGATAAGAGGCCCTTTCTCTCTTATCTTTAGGCCCGCGTTTATGCCGGCCATGATGCCCTGCGCCGCTGCCTCTTCGTAACCGGTGGTGCCGTTTATCTGGCCCGCAAAATAGAGACTCTCTATGGATTTTGTCTCAAGGGCAGGATTAAGCTGGGTGGGATTGCAAAAATCATACTCTATCCCGTAACCAAACTTCTTAATCTCCGCATTCTCCAATCCCTTTATGCTGCGGACCATCTCAATCTGGGTATCCTCGGGAAGAGTAGTATAGATGCCGTTTGGATAATATCTATCGGTATAGAGCCCCTCCGGCTCCAGAAATATCTGATGTGAATCCTTCTGGCTGAACCGCATTATCTTCTCCTCAATAGAAGGGCAATATCTCGCGCTGGTCGAATTTATAACGCCCATGGAGAGTGGGCATCGATCCAGACTTCTCTTTATAATCTGATGAGTCTTTCTGTTGGTATGTGTAATATGACACGGGTATTGTCTGCGGGCAATCTTTTCGGTCCTGAATGAAAACGGTTTAGGGTCCGAATCCCCCTCTTGGATCCGAAGGCCCGATAAATTTATTGTATTCTTATCCAGGCGGGGAGTCGTACATGTGCTTAACCTCGAGAGGACAAGACCTAAATCCCTTAAATTATCTGAAAGGCCCGTCACTGCCTCATCGTCTATCCGTCCACCGGAAAAATGGTTGAGTCCTATATGTATGAGGCCGTTTAAAAATGTGCCGGTAGTTAAAATAACCGCTCGAGACTTAAAGGTATCTCCTGAAGCCAACCTTACCCCTATAGCCTTACCGCCTTTAACCAGAATCTCTTTTACAAAGCCTTCTCTTATATTCAGGTTAGCCTCTCTCTCCACTACATCCTGCATATATCTTTGATACGCGTACATGTCGACCTGCGCCCTGGACGACCTTACCGCCGGGCCTTTCTTGGTATTCAGCACTCGAAA
>JADHWH010000040.1 GCA_016783555.1 Candidatus Omnitrophota bacterium
AGATATACGTCCTTACAAAAGAAGAGGGCGGAAGGCACACCCCCTTCTTTAACGGCTACAGGCCCCAGTTCTACTTCAGGACCACAGACGTAACCGGCACAGTAAAGCTGCCCCAGGGCACAGAGATGATCATGCCGGGCGATAACGTAGAGGTGGAGGGAGAGCTTATCACCCCTATAGCCATGGAAAAAGAGCTCCGCTTTGCCGTGCGTGAAGGCGGACACACGGTAGGAGCAGGGGTAGTATCGGAGATAATTGAGTAATGGCCGAAAAACAAGAAAAGACTCTTAAAATCCGGATTAAACTGAAGGCCTTCGACCATAGGATACTCGACCAGTCTACCCTAGAGATAGTGGAGACCGCGAGGAAGACGGGTGCCAATGTTTCAGGCCCCATACCGTTACCGACCAAGAGAGAGGATTATACGGTCCTGCGATCTCCGCACGTCGACAAGAAATCGAGAGAACAGTTTGAGATAAAGACGCACAAGAGGCTGTTGGAGATATTGAACCCTACGTCTAAGACAATAGACGCCTTAAAAAAGCTGAATCTGCCGGCCGGTGTTGATGTGGAGATAAAATGATTCTGCTTCGCCAAGCAGCTTTCGCGCTTGGCTTCGCAGAAATAGGTGATAAAGATGATAGGTATTTTAGGAAGAAAAATCGGGATGACGCATCTCTTCAAAGAGGGCGGAAGACGCGTACCCGTTACTCTTATAGAGGCAGGCCCCTGCCCGATTTTACAGGTCAGGACAAACGATAAAGACGGCTATGCGGCGCTCCAGATAGGCTTCGGCGAAAAGAGAGAGAGCCTATTGACTATGCCCATGAAGGGCCATTTGAAGAAATCCGGCGTAAAGTCTGTTAGGGCAATAAAAGAGATACGCCTGGATTCAACCGAGGCCTATAAACAGGGCCAGGTTTTAGATGTCGATCTTTTTGATGCAGGGGATCACGTGGATGTAACGGGTGTATCAATAGGAAAAGGCTTTCAAGGCGGAGTAAAGAGATGGAATTGGACAGGCGGGAAGAGCTCTCACGGCTCCATGCATCACAGGCGTGTAGGGTCTATCGGCGCCAGCAGTTTTCCATCGAGGGTCCATAAAGGAAAGAACATGCCCGGCAGGATGGGCGGTGAGAAAACAACGGTTCAAAACTTAGAAGTCGTCAAGGTTGACAAGGAAAAACACCTTATAGCCGTAAAAGGCTCTGTACCCGGCAATGAAAACACATTTTTGGTAGTTCGGATATCTAAAAAGATGCCAAGGCCTGTAAAAAAGGAAAAGGACAAAGAGAGTGACAAAGAAAAGCCAAAAGAAAAATAGTCAGATAAATTTAGACTGCCCTGTTCGTGATACAAGCGGGAAGAAAGTCGACACAATATCGCTTAAAAGTAGACTCTTTGACGGCGAAGTCAATTTACCTCTACTCCAGCAGGTTGTCTTGATGTATCAGGCAAATCAACGTTCAGGCACGGCATCCTGTAAAACCAGGGCGCATGTTTCCGGCGGCGGCAAGAAACCCTGGAGGCAGAAAGGAACGGGCAGGGCGCGAACCGGATCTATCCGCAACCCTTTGTGGAGAGGGGGAGGAGTAATCTTCGGCCCGCATCCGAGGGACTTTTCTTATACACTGCCGCAGAAACTGAAGAAGAAAGCGCTGAAATCGAGTCTAAACGAAAAACTACTGGCTAAAAATCTCATTATAGTAAACGCAATAAAACTGGAAGGCCCTAAAACAAAAAAGTTCTCATCGATTTTAGAATTATTGGGCATAAAAGACCGCGAGAGCGCTATAGTGATAATACAAGATCTCGACATTAATATAAAACTTGCGTCGAGAAATATACCAAATATCTCGATTAAGACATTCAACAATATCAATGCCATGGATGTCTTGCGGCACAATAAACTGATAATACAGCAATCCGCATTGAACAGCTTAATGAGGAGTTTACAGTGAGCAGAAACTCTTACGATGTGGTAAAGACGCTTATACGAACCGAAAAGAGCTCGAATCTCTTAGTGCTCAATAAGTATCTGTTTTGGGTAGCAAAAGATACCAACAAAATTGAAATAAAGAAAGCGATAAACGATATCTATAAAGTAGCGCCGACAAAGGTCAATATTATTCCTGTAAGAGGAAAGCGAAAACGCCTTCGCTACCACGAAGGAAGAACATCTGACTGGAAGAAGGCGCTTGTGACCCTCAAAAGCGGAGATAAGATAGAGATCCAATAATAATTTAAGAGGAAATCTCTCGATGGGCATAAAAAAATATAAGCCAAAGACGCCGAGTCTACGATGGACAGTCGGTTCGGATTTTAACGAGATTACAAAGTCCAGGCCGGTAAAAAGCCTGGTCTATTCGAAGAAATCATCCGGGGGAAGGAACTCATATGGCCGTATCACATCAAGACATAGAGGCGGGGGGCATAAAAGAAAAATCCGCATGGTCGATTTCAAGCGGGATAAATTCGACGTCCCCGCAAGGATTTCAGCGATAGAGTATGATCCCAACAGGAGCGCCAGACTCGCTCTTTTAGAATATATAGATGGTGACAAACGATACATAATAGCCCCACTGGGGCTTAAAGTAAACGATACGGTTGTATCCGGCAAAAACACGGAGATAAAGGTGGGCAATGCCACGCAATTAAGGAATATACCGCCCGGCACACCTATCTATAACATCGAATTAAAAGAAGGCAGGGGCGGCCAATTGGTAAGAAGTGCCGGCGACAGCGGCCTTATAATGGCAAAAGAGGAACCATACGCACATGTGAAGCTGCCCTCCGGCGAAGTCAGATTGATAAAATTAAATTGTTTAGCCACGATAGGACAGGTTGGAAATGTCGAACATGACACATTAATGATAGGTAAAGCAGGAAGGTCAAGACATATGGGGATACGCCCCTGCACTCGAGGCGTGGCAAAGAATCCCCATGACCATCCCATGGGTGGCGGCGAGGGCAAGGCTTCAGGAGGAAGACATCCTACAACGCCTTGGGGCAAACCAACAAAGGGATTCAAAACCAGAAAGACTAAACAATCTGACAAGTATATCCTTAGGAGGAGAAAATAAAATGTCCAGAAGCACAAAAAAAGGTCCTTATGTCGACGAGAAGCTTCTAAAGAAAGTCCAGACGATGTCAGGGACAGGAAAGAAGAAGCCCATTAAGACATGGGCCAGGCGTTCTATTATTACGCCTGATTTTGTCGGTTATACGTTTCTGGTGCACAACGGGAAAAATTTTCTCCCGGTATTTATCACAGAAAACATGGTAGGACATAAACTTGGCGAGTTTGCCTCTACGAGAATGTTCAGAAGACACGGCGCCCACACCGAGGTATCGCTGACTAAGACCTAAAAGGCAAAGGCATAAAATGGTAGCTAAAGCTTTAGCGCGGTATATCAGGATATCACCGAGAAAAACAAGGCTGGTAGCCAATTACGTAAAAGGCAAAAGGGTCGGTGAAGCCCTTGCGTTATTGACCAATTTAAATAAGAGGCCCTGTGAATTTATAGAAGAGCTATTGAGATCCGCTATCAGCAATGCCAAGAGGAACCCTGACATAAAAGAAGAAGAATTATTTATATCTAAATTAAATGTCGATGGCGGCCCTACGCTTAAGAGATACAGGGCGGGCAGCATGGGCCGCGCTATGATGATAGTTCACAGGACAAGTCATATCAGCATAGAGCTAGATCTTATTTCTAAGCCAAAATCGCAAATCTCTAAAGAGGCAGGGAAAGAGACGATAGGTAAAAAAATCAGAGGGCGTGTCTTCAAGAAGAAAACGGGAAGGAGTAAATAGTGGGGCAAAAGGTACATCCTTACAGCTTTAGGCTGGGTTATATAAAAGACTGGAAGTCCAAGTGGTTTACAGATAAAAAAAAGTATCCGCAGTTTCTTTATGAAGATGTGATGATACGCAAGTATATAAAACAAAACCTTTCTTCAGCGGCGATTTCAGATATAAGAATAGAGAGGGCGAGCGACAGAGTGCGTATTATAATCCACACGGCGAGGCCGGGTGTTATTATAGGAAGACGTGGCTCAGAGATAGACAGGCTTAAGGATGAGCTGCAGGGCATAACCCAAAAGAATATATTCATCGATATAAAAGAGGTAAAAAACGCCGCCTGTGAAGCGCAGATAATAGCTGAAAATATGGCCTTTCAGCTTGAAAAAAGGATTCCTTTTAGAAGGGTCATGAAGAAGGCAGTTCAGAATGCTGTAGGCCAGGGGCTTGAAGGCATAAAGGTGTCGATAGCCGGCAGATTGGATGGTTCTGAGATAGCGAGAAATGAAAAATATAAAAGAGGCAAGATACCTCTTCAAACTAAACGCGCAGATGTTGAATATGGTTTTACCGAAGCTCATACTACGTATGGACTTATAGGAATAAAAGTGTGGACTTACAAGGGTGACGCAATTTTAAGAAGGAGAGTAGTCGATGGCGATGATGCCAAAGAGGGTAAAGTTCCGCAAGTACCAAAGAGGTAAGCGCAGAGGCATAAGCTTCAAAGGATCGCGCATCTCTTTCGGTGAATGCGGACTCCAGGCCTTACAGAATGGCTGGCTCACGAATATCCAGATCGAGGCGGCCAGGGTCGCTTTAATGAGACACGTCCAGCGCGGCGGTAAGGTTTGGATAAGAATATTCCCTGACAAGTCAGTCAGCAAGAAACCTGCAGAGACAAGGATGGGAAAAGGCAAAGGAGCGCCAGAGCATTGGGTTGCCGTTATAAAACGCGGAAAGGTATTGTTCGAAATGGAAGGGATCCCGCTTGAGCTTGCGCGGGAGTCATTAAGAAGGGCGGCTCATAAACTTCCCTTAAAGACAAGATTTGTATCAAGGAGCCATTCTGCTTCGCCCATATAAGCGTAAGATTTAGTTTTGGGCTTCGCAGAAATGGTAGAAACTATGAAACTGAAGGCCTCACAGTTGAGAGATATGACCGATGATGAGCTGATGCAAAAGACGAACACCTTAAAGAAAGAGTTGTTCGACCTGAGACATCAGTCAAAGATGGGGCGCGTCGATAAGCCTCATAGGATAAGAGGGGCCCGAAAAGAGATCGCGCGCATAGAGACTGTGCTGACGGAAAGGCGGGGGCGCCAAAAACAATGAAGAAGAGACTAAGGACGATGACAGGTACTGTAGTAAGCGACAAGATGGACAAGACCATAGTCGTGAAAGTTGTAAGGACTACTCGTCACCCTATCTACAAACGCGTAATCAGGCGCAAGAAAAAATACAAAGCTCATGATGAAGAGAACAAGGCGAAGATGGGGAACAAGGTAAAGATCGCCATGACGCGTCCTTTATCTAAGACGAAATGCTGGCGGTTGGTAGAGGTGGTAAAGTGATAATCATGTGCACTATACTGAATGTGGCTGATAATACCGGAGCGCGAAGGGCCTCTTGCATAAAAGTAACCGGCAAGTCAGGAAAAAGGTACGCAGCCATAGGCGATATAATAACATGCAACATAAAAGAGGCCACGCCTGACGCTGTTATAAAAAAAGGCGAAGTGGTAAAAGGGGTTATAGTAAGGACAAGGTTCCCTATTAAGCGAAACGACGGTTCGCTATTAAGATTTGACTCTAATGCCGTAGTCTTAATTGACAATCAGCTCAATCCGCGCGGCACCAGGATATTTGGCCCTGTGGCGCGAGAGCTGCGCGAGAAGAAATTTATGAAGATTATATCGCTCGCTCCAGAGGTAGTATGATGAACCCCGCCCCTCCTAATTGGTGGTATGCTTGTTCACTGAGAAGTAAAAAAGATGATTCTATCAGAATAGGAGGGGCGGGGTGAAACGTGAGATGCTAACATCAAAAACACGGTTAAGAAAAGGCGACACGGTAATTACACTTGCGGGCAAAGACAAGGGCAAGACCGGCAAGATACTTAAGATCTTTCCTCAGGAGGGAAGGGCCGTGGTAGAAGGTGTTAATTTTGTCAAGAAACATATGCGCAAGACCCGGCAGGATCAACAGGGAGGCATAATCGAAAGAGAAAACCCGATAACTATTTCGAATATAGCACTATTCTGCAAAAGTTGTAATCGCCCGACGCGTATCGGCGCTACGCTCTTAAGCGATGGGAGCAAGTCTCGTTTCTGCAAAAAATGCAAGGAGATGATTTAAAAAAGATGATTTCGCGGCTGTATAAAAAATACAAAGAAGAGATAGTGCCTGAGATGGTAAAGCTCATGAGCTATAAGAATAGCATGCAAGTGCCCAAGGTTATGAAAGTGGTAATAAACGTAGGCATGGGGGAGGGCGCTGAGGATATAAAGCTTCTGGAAACCGTTTCTAGTGAGCTCTCTCGGATAACAGGACAACACGCTGTAATAACTAAGGCAAAAAAATCTATATCCAACTTTAAGATAAAGAGGGGATCTCCCGTAGGCTGCAAAGTTACTCTAAGAAAAACGAAGATGTACGAATTTCTTGACAGGTTAATTAATGTGGCCTTGCCCTCGCTAAAAGACTTTAGGGGGGTCTCTTTTAAATCTTTTGATAAAGGCGGTAATTATTCTCTGGGTCTAGACGAACAGACCATCTTCCCTGAGATAGATTTCGACAAAGTGCAAAAAGTGCATGGCATGAATATAACAATAGTCACGAATGCCTGTTCGGTCAAAGGGGCGCATCAACTGTTACGATTAATGGGGATACCTTTTAAGGTATAAAATTATATGGCAAAAAAATCACTGGTAGAAAAACAAAAACGGGAACCGAAATTCAAGGTAAGAAGATACAACAGGTGCATGCTCTGCGGACGAAGAAGAGGCTTCATAAGAAGGTTCAAACTATGCCGAATATGCTTCAGGGAGCTTGCGTCAAGAGGTGAGATACCCGGCGTAGTAAAGTCGAGTTGGTAAAAAGGAGAAAGATAAGATGAGCATTACAGACCCTATAGCCGATATGGCGACCTTGATTAGAAATGCCGGCGATGCAGGCAAAGAGAAGGTTGATATCAAGGCTTCGAAAGTCAACGAAGAGATACTCCAAATATTAAAGAGTGAAAAATTTATCCAAACGTATAAAAAAATCGACGACAATAAACAGGGCACCATAAGGGTATATCTGAGATACGACGATGAGAAAAAGTCGATTATAAAGTCTATAAGGAGGATATCCAAGCCGGGGCTTAAGGTATACAAAAACAAGAAAGAGATCCTGCCCGTTCTGGGAGGCTTGGGTATAAATATAATCTCGACTTCGAAAGGAATCCTTTCAGACAACGATGTCCGCGAGAAGGGGTTGGGGGGCGAGGTAATGTTAGAGGTATGGTAAGATTATGTCTCGAGTAGGAAGAAGGGTTATAAATATACCGAACGGAGTCAAAGCCGAGCTTAAGGACAACCATGTTGCTGTCCAGGGGCCGAAGGGCAAATTAGAGTTGAAGGTGCCTAAGGCCTACAAGGTTGAGCTCAAGGATAACGCGCTATCCGTGTCGCGGTCCTCCGACTTAAAAGGCGACATATCAAGGCACGGTCTGTATAGGAGCCTGATAAATAATATGATTATCGGCGTCTCGGAGGGTTATTCAAAGCAGCTCGAGATCCAGGGTGTAGGATATAAAGCCCAGGCGCAGGGAAAGAATCTTAATCTTGCATTGGGTTTCTCGCACCCGATAATTTTTCCGATACCTGAAGGTATAAACATAAAGACACCTAAGCCCACACAGATTGTAATAGAAGGTATAGATAAAAAACTTTTAGGGGATGTTGCCTCTACTATAAGGGCGTACTATAAACCAGAGCCCTATAAAGGTAAGGGTGTGCGATACCATGGTGAATATGTCCGCCGCAAGGCAGGAAAGGCGGTAGTATAATATGAGCCCCGTTAGACCTCTAAGAAGAAATGATAAGAGTTCTGGCGGGGTGACAGGAGGTCTAACGGGGTGAGGAAGATTACCGGAAGAGAACGCAGACATAGAAGGATAAGAAAAAAACTCTTTGGGACGCCCAAAGCGCCGCGTCTGGTAATATACAGAAGCCTTAAAAATCTGCGCGTTGCGTTAGTGGATGATGCAGGGCATAAGACACTGATGTCGGTCTCGACGATCACTCCCGGCTTAAGAGATAAGGTCGGTTACGGAGGCAATGTAAAGGCAGCCGGTCTACTGGGAGAGTTCTTCGCCAAAAAAGCTCTTGAAAAAGGTATCGACAGAGTAGTCTTCGACAGAAGCGGATATATGTACCACGGCAGGATAAAGGCGCTGGCAGAATCTGTGCTTAAAAACGGCCTCTCTTTCGGTTTGCGTGTAAAAACCAATAAGAAAAAATAGGAGGCAGGTCAATTGCAGGAAGAAAAAACTCAGCAGGGATCAAATAAAGATGATAAGAAGGCCGTTGAAGTAAAGGCCGGAATGATTCAGGCACAAGAACCAGAAGAGTGGACAGAGAAGATTATCACGATAAACAGGGTCGCTAAGGTTGTCAAGGGCGGCAGGCGTTTCTCTTTCAGCGCAATCGCTGTCGTCGGTAACGGCAATGGCAGTGTCGGTTACGGCCTCGGCAAGGCAAATGAGGTATCCGAGTGTATAAAGAAAGCCCTCAATGTGGCAAAGAAGAGCATAATTAAGGTTCAGCTGAAGGAATCTACGATACCGCATGAGACTATGGGGCGCTTCGGCGCGGCAAAGGTGCTCTTAAAACCGGCCTCGCCCGGAACCGGAGTTATAGCCGGAAGCGCCGTAAGGGCCGTCTGTGAGGCCGCAGGTATTAAGAATATATTAACCAAGTCACTGGGTTCTGAAAACTCTACAAATGTCGTAAAGGCCACGCTCAGCGGCTTAAGCTCTATGAGGTTAAAAAGCGGAAGATGATCCTTAATCGCTTATACTCAAGACCTGGTACAATGAAGAAGAAGAGACGCGTAGGCCGGGGCACCGGAACGGGACGCGGTAAGACCAGCGGCCGCGGCAATAAAGGACTTCTCTCTAGATCCGGCGGAGGCCTCCGACACGGTTTTGAAGGCGGCCAGATGCCTCTTATAAGACGCATACCAAAGAGGGGCTTTAACAGCAGAAAACGCCGTCTACGTCAGATTGTAAATATAGAATTGCTTAACGGAATAAAGAGTAAAGATATAATAACGCCTGAGGAGATGAAAAAGGGCGGCCTGATAAAAGACGCCGCGTCCAGCGTAAAAGTGCTTGGCGACGGAAATATCTCCAAGGCTATTAAAGTCAGCGCGCACGCATTTTCAAAAAGCGCGGTTGAAAAGATTAAAAAAGCCGGCGGCGAGATAGATATCATTGGGGACACTTCTTCTCAAGGAAGAAATTCAAAAGATGATAAGAAGTGTCCCCAAAAGAAGGATAAATAATGCTGCAGTCATTTGTCAATCTGTTTAAGATACCGGACTTAAAAAAGAAGCTCTTATTCACCCTGGGAATTATCGTCATATACAGGATAGGGGCATATGTCCCCACCCCCGGCATCGACGGGGCAAAGCTGGCGCAGTTCTTTGACAACATCGCGCGGACACAGGGCGGCACACTCTTCGGGATTATGAACATGTTCGCCGGAGGCGCCATGTCCAGGCTGACAATATTCGCATTAGGCATAATGCCGTATATCTCCGCCTCGATTATACTGCAGTTGTTAACCGCGGTAATACCCTATCTGGAGAAATTAGCAAAGGAGGGGGAGGCGGGACATAAGAAGATTGTCCAATATACCCGTTATGGAACCGTAATCCTTGCGATTATACAGTCGTTCTTTATCGCATTATGGCTGGAAAACCCTGCCCGTTTTCAAGGCATGCAGATAGTCCAAGCTCCTGGCTGGCCGTTTAGAGTACTGACCGTTATAACATTAACCAGCGGAACGGCATTCATAATGTGGCTGGGAGAACAGATACAGGAGAGAGGGATAGGCAACGGCATATCAATAATCATCACGGTCGGTATAGTATCAAGGCTGCCAACCGCCGTTATACAGCTTATAAGCCTTGTAAAGCCGTCTATGTCTTCTCAGAGCGGACAGCTCGCGCCTTTTACGCTTGTCCTCATGGCTTGTATGTTAGTTGCTGTAGTGGTCGCGGTCGTAACTATTACCCAGGGGCAGAGGAAGATTCCTATTCAATATGCAAAAAGAATCATAGGAAGGAAGGTATATGGCGGTCAGAGTACCTTTATACCATTAAGGGTTAATCAGGCGGGCGTAATTCCGATTATATTCGCGCAATCTCTGATACTCTTTCCTGCTACGATAGCCGCCTTGGTGCCCAATCCCCTTGTCCAAAGGGTAGCAGCGTCATTAAACAGAGGGGATTGGATGTATAATGTCATATACTCGCTTTTGATAATATTTTTCTGCTATTTCTATACGGCCATTACATTCAACCCTATTGATGTAGCGGATAATATGAAGAAATATGGGGGATTCGTCCCCGGTATTAGACCCGGCAAGGCAACCGCAGAACATCTCGACTTCATAATGACGAGAATAACTCTGCCCGGCGCATTATTTCTTGCGCTGATAGCAATCTTGCCCAGCATTATAAGCTCATCGTTGAAGGTGCCGTATCTAATAGCCAGCTTCTTCGGCGGTACCGGGCTCTTGATCATCGTCGGCGTGATGCTGGATACTATGCGGCAGATAGAGTCTCAACTTTTGATGCGGCATTATGAAGGATTCATGAAACACGGCAAGGTCAGAGGAAGAAGATGAGTCCCGTTAGACTTTTACAAAAAAGCTTGAATTATCATTTCATGGCAAGGAGCGCAATATATGCCTGAATCGAATAATTCAAAAAAAGGTAAAAAGTCTAACGGGATGAGATTGGTTCTACTGGGTCCGCCGGGCGCAGGCAAGGGAACGCAAGCGGAAGTGCTTTCAGCAGAGTATGAGATACCCCATATATCAACCGGAGATATTTTAAGAGAAGCGGTGAGAGAAGAGACGGAGATAGGAAAAGAGGTAAATTCCTTTATGGAAAGAGGCGAGCTCGTTCCGGATAATATAGTCACAGAGATTGTAGTAAACAGGGTTGCTAAGCCGGATGCCTCGCGGGGATTTATCCTCGACGGATATCCGCGAAACAAAGGCCAGGCGGAAAGTCTGGATAAGGCCTTAGAGGGCAAAAAAATCAGAATAGACCGCGTATTATATTTTAAGACATCTCAATCAGTGATAATAAAAAGACTCTCCGGAAGGCGTGTATGCCCGAAATGCAACTCAATCTACCATCTTAAGAATAATCCGCCTAAGAAAGATGAAATCTGCGATAGGTGCGCTTCTAAATTATTGCAACGTAAAGATGATAAAGAAGATACTGTCAAAAAAAGACTCGCAGTCTATAAAGAAGCTGAAGAAGGGCTATTGGGCTACTATAAAACAAAGAATATCTTAAAAGAGGTTTCCGGCGACTTAAGCGCAGAGAAGCTTTTTCGTTCTTTAAAAGCCTCCTTCAAAAAGGAAGGTCCATAAGTGATCTCTATAAAATCCAAAGAAGAGATCGAGATTATGAAAAAGGCCGGCAGGATCGCTGAGAAAGTCTTAGACGACTTCAATCTATTTATCAAGGCGGGCATAACCACAGACCAGCTTGACAGCAGGGCAAAAGAAATAATCGAGAGAGAAGGCGGCATACCGGCGTTTAAAGGCTATAAGGGATATCCTGGGAATATATGCACCTCTATAAATGACGTCGTAGTACACGGTATACCTAAAGAGGAGGCCTTAAAAAACGCTGACATCATAAGTATAGATGTCGGCGTTATGTACGAGGGGTATTTCTCTGATAGCGCACGCACATACGCGGTCGGCAATGCAAGCAAGGACGCGCAGAGATTGATGGATGTTACTAAAAAATCTCTATACACAGGCATCGCGGAAGCCAGGGCGAACGGCAGGCTTTCTAATATATCACATGCTATACAGAGTTACGTTGAATCGCACGGCTATAGCGTCGTCCGCGCACTGGTAGGACACGGCATTGGCTCAAAGATGCACGAAAATCCGGAAGTCCCGAATTACGGAGAGCCCAATAAAGGCATAGTATTAATGCCCGGGATGACACTTGCTATTGAGCCGATGGTCAATGAGGGAAGTTATGATGTTGAGGTTTTGGGTGACGGCTGGACCGTCGTTACGAAAGACGGAAAGCTTTCAGCGCATTTTGAGCACACGGTCCTAGTTACGAAAGATACGCCGGAGATATTAACCGAATGGCGAAAGAAGAAGCAATAAAGGTTGAAGGTAGAGTACTCGAGGTTTTGCCTAATGCCATGTTTCGCGTTGAACTGGAAAACGGGCATAAGGTATTGGCGCATGTCTCAGGCAAGATGAGGATGCATTTTATACGGATACTTCGGGGAGATAAGGTTATGATGGAGCTTTCGCCTTATGATTTAACCAGAGGAAGAATTATACGACGGGAAAAATAATTATGAAAGTTAGATCAAGTATTAAAAAGATCTGCAGTAAGTGTATAATAGTCAAGCGCAAAGGCAAGCTTTATGTAATATGCCAAGATCCGAAACATAAACAGAGACAAGGCTAAAGAGGAGCAGACATGCCGAGGATAGTAGGCGTCGACATACCAAAAGAGAAGAGAATCGAGATAGCCCTTACATACATATACGGGGTCGCAAAGACCTCCGCATTAAAGATCTTAAAGGCGGCCGGGATCAATCCCGATACCCGCGCAAAAGATCTCACGGGAGAAGAGATCTCCAAAATCGCGGCGATAATACAAAAAGATTACAGAGTCGAGGGAGATTTGCGAAGGGAAGTTACCACTAACATTAAGCGTTTAGGCGAAATAAGCTCTTACCGAGGCATAAGACACAGAAGAGGACTGCCTGTAAGAGGCCAGAGAACAAAAACAAACGCGCGCACAAGAAAAGGACCGAGAAAGACCGTAGGAGTACAAAGAGAGAAAGGGGTAAAAGTTGCCGCCACCGAAGAAAAAACCTAAGACAAAAAAGAAGGTACGGCTAACCGTCACAAGCGGTATAGCGCATATACTGGCTACGTTCAATAATACCATCGTTACCATCACAGACCTAAGCGGTAATACCATTACGTGGGCCTCGACGGGGACGGCGGGTTTCAGCGGCTCAAAAAAATCAACACCGTTTGCCGCCGGGATAGCCGCAGAGAGGGCCGCGCGAAAAGCGCTGGACTTGGGGCTGAAGGATGTGGAGGTCTTTGTAAAAGGCCCCGGTTCTGGCAGAGAATCAGCTATCCGTTCGATACAGGCTGCGGGCTTAAAGGTAAAGGCCATAAAAGACGTAACGCCGATACCGCATAACGGCTGCCGGCCCCCTAAGAGGAGAAGAGTATAATATTAGCGTTTAGCGTAGAGCGTATAGATCATGTAATAGGTTTCCTTTTTTACTATACGCTAAACGCTATCCGCTAATCACGAGTGAAGGAGGAGAAGTGGCAAGATACAGCGGACCATCATGTAAATTATGCAGAAGAGAGGGGATAAAGCTCTTCCTTAAAGGTACAAAATGCACCTCTGATAAATGCCCCATAACGAGGCGCGCTTACCCACCCGGCGAACACGGCAAGATGCGCCGCGTGAAACACTCTAACTACTCTCTGCAATTAAGAGAGAAACAGAAGGTAAAAAGAATTTATGGTATATTGGAAAATCAGTTCAGGCTCTATTTCAAAAACGCAGAAAAGTCCAAAGGCGTAACCGGTCAAATACTCTTACAGTCTTTAGAAAGAAGGCTTGATAATGTTATATTCAGGCTTAATTACTGCCTGACAAGAAAAGAAGCAAGGCAGATAGTGAGACATAACCACGTCTATGTCAACGATAAAAAGGTAAATATACCTTCGTACCTGGTAAAGAAAAATGATAAAGTAGCGCTTAAGCTGAAAGAGAAGCAAAAAAAGAATATTAAAGAGATAATCGAGATATTAAAGGATAGGCAGATTCCAGCTTGGTTAAAGATGGATTCAAAAAACTTTTCAGGCACCGTATTGGAAATGCCCAAGAGAGAAGACGTCGCTTTCCCGATCCAAGAACGTCTTATAGTAGAGTTATATTCGAAATAATTGTAAACATGGAGGATAAGAGATGGGAATAGGGTGGAGAAATCTTGAAATGCCCAAAAGACTTGATTGTGATGAATCTGGTTATAAGGAGACATACGGGAAGTTTACCGCAGAGCCGTTTGAAAGAGGATATGCCACGACAATCGGCAATTCTCTGAGGAGAATTTTAATATCTTCGCTCGAGGGTAGCGCCGTCACCTCTATCCTGATCGAAGGCGCCAGGCATGAATTTGACTCGGTACCCGGTGTCTTAGAGGATGTGACACAGATAGTCTTGAATATCAAAAAATTGGTTTTAAAATCTCACTTCAAAAGCCCAAAGACCATTTATATAAAGGTCGATAAAAAGGGTGAAGTAACCGCGGCCGATATAATTACCGACGAGACTATAGAGGTCTTAAACCCGGATTTACACATTGCGACTATGACAAAGAAGGCAAGACTAAACATAAAAATGGAAGTAGGAAAAGGCAGGGGGTACGCGCCCGCAGAAAAAAACAAAAAAGAAGGGCAATCTATAGGCGTAATCCCGATCGATTCGCTCTTCAGCCCTGTCAGAAAAGTAAGCTATCATGTGGAGAATACGAGGGTCGGCCAAATCACAGATTATGATAAGTTAATTATGGAAGTCTGGACAAACGGGGCGCTTTCGCCGAAAGACGCTATTCTTTACGCCTCTTTTATTCTACAGAGGCACCTTGATATATTTGCCAATTTCGGAAAGATACCCGAAGAGGAAGAGGCCAAGGAAGAGACCGTGGAAGACAAGGAACTGTACAAAAAACTCGCTTTGCCTGTTTCGGAATTAGAGCTTTCGGTCAGGAGTTCAAATTGCTTAAAAGAGTCGAGGATAAAGACCATCGGAGAACTTGTAAAAAAGACAGAAATGGAGATGTTGAAATATAGAAACTTCGGTAAAAAATCTTTAGGGGAGATAAACAAGATTCTCCAGGATATGAGCTTGTCATTCGGAATGAAAATCGATAAAGAAAAGATAAAAGAGTACGCAAAGAAAAAAGAAGAAACGCAATAAATGAGACACAGAAAAAATAACATAAGACTCGGAAGAAAAAACACGCATAGAGTCGCTACGCTAAGGAGTTTGGCAATCGCTGTCCTTACGAAGGAGAGCATTCGGACTACGCGGACTAAAGCAAAAGAGGCAAAATCTTTCATCGATAACCTGATAACCATGGCCAAGAGCAATACCCCTGAATCAAAGAGAGAGGTCTTTGCGCTGGCAAGGGAAAAGGGCATAATCAATCTCTTGTTTAATGAAGTGGCGCCGCGTTTCAAGACAAGAAACGGCGGATATACAAGGGTAATACCGCTGAGTCCGAGAAGGGGAGACGGCTCGCCTATGGCCATCTTGGAATTGGTTGAAAAAAAACCCGTGGCCCCGAAAAAATTGAAAAAGAAAGAGACAGCAAAAAAAGAGTTAAAACCCGGCATTAAAAAAGAGGGGAAAGATAAAACTAAACCCGAAGAAGAGCCAAAGGAGATAAAAGAAGAACCCCAAAGAGATCAGAGGATCGCGCCGGCACCTAAGGCTGATGTAAAAGAAGAGATAGCCAAAGAGAAGGCCAAAAAAGAAGAGAAGAAGATTAAAAAAGGCGGGTTCCTCAAAAACATACGCAGATACTTCCGGGGCAAGACCCCATAGTTGCAAGCAACAGCGTAAAGTGTAAAGCGCAAAGCGCAAAACTGTTGTGCCGCCTTCAGCGGCGCTTAAAAAAAGGGAGAGGTCCATTTTTCATGTCTCTTTCTCGGAAAAAATGGACCTCTCCCTTTTTTCTTTACTTATAGCTGCCAATATGTTATATTTCATTAGTATTTTACTATAAAGGAGATATAATATGGCAAAACTGGCTGATAGGGTAAGCAACGTCAGTCCTTCCTTGACCTTGGCAATAACGGCTAAGGCGAAGAAGATGAAGATAGGGGGTATCGACGTTGTAAGTTTCGGGGCAGGAGAACCCGATTTTGACACCCCTCAACATATAAAAACCTCCGCTATAAATGCTATAAAAGAAGGGTTTACTAAGTATACGCCTGCTTCCGGAATGCCGGAACTAAAAACGGCTATCTCTGGTAAGCTTAAAAGGGATAATATGTTGGAGTACCCTTCATCTTCTATCTTGATATCATGCGGGGCAAAGCACAGTCTATACAATATATTTCAAGCCCTTTGCCAAAATGGCGACGAAGTTATAATTCCGTCTCCATATTGGCTGAGTTATCCTGAAATGGTAAGGCTTTCGGGCGCAAAGCCGGTCTTCCTAAAGACCGAGGAGAAGGATTCGTTTAAAATTAAGAAAGATGCCCTAAAGAAGGCTCTTTCAAAGAATACAAAGGCCATTATCATAAATTCGCCGTCTAATCCTACCGGCGCTGTCTATGAGAAAAATGAGTTGCAGGAGATAGCGGATATAGCGGTCTCAAAAAATATTTTTGTAATAAGCGATGAGATTTACGAGCACCTGATTTATGATGATAAAGACCACGTATCTATAGCCGCTTTAGGCGGCGACGTCAAAAAGAATACACTTCTTGTAAACGGCGTTTCGAAAAGCTTTTCCATGACCGGCTGGAGGATAGGCTATCTCGCAGCTGATGACGGCGAGTTATTAGAAGCGATAAATAAGATCCAGAGCCATTCTACATCAAACCCCTCTTCTATAAGTCAGAAGGCGGCGTTGGAGGCCATAAACGGGGATCAGGCTTCCGTAACAGAGATGAGAGACGAATTTGAGTCAAGACGTGATTACATTCAAGAAAGGATCCAAAAGATAAAAGGGCTCTCGGCTATTAAGCCGAGCGGCGCATTCTATCTCTTTTGCAACATTGAAAAGCTGAAACTCGATTCCGTATTACTGGCAAATAAGATGCTGGATGAGATTAAGGTTGCGGTGATCCCGGGGAAACCGTTCGGGTCAGACAATCATATACGGCTCAGTTTTGCTTCAGGGATCGATGAAATTAAAAAGGGCATGGATAGAATTGAAGAATGGGTAGCGGCAAAAAGACTATAGCAGAAAAGATACTCAGTAACCATGCGGGCAGATCGCTTGAGGCAGGCGATATAGCCATATGCGATGTGGATTTCTGTTTCGGCCAAGACGGCACGAGTTCCATCATTATAGATAGTTTCCGGA